>CAZHRJ010000081.1:0-14419 GCA_964534765.1 uncultured bacterium | reverse complement strand
GGGGATCCTTTTCAATTTTTTCGCGCGGTTATTTCAGTCTGGTGGGAAGTTCTGAAGCAAGCAAGGAAGCAAGATCTGAGCGCCAAGCCAGGGCTAGGCCGGCGAACCCTTTGCCGTCCATGGCAATCGCCGGCACAGACCTTCCATGGTCTAGAAGGCTTGCCTGATTCAGGAATAAAATCATACTATCGGCGCCATGGGCAGATCAAAGGTTGTTCGGCCTTCGAATGCGTCGTCAGGGCCGCCCGCGCGCCGTGTTCTTATCGTGGCCGCGCATCCAGACGACGAAGTTCTGGGTTGCGGCGGAACAATGGCGCGCCACACCTCGGCGGGTGACCGTGTCTGGACGCTGATTCTGGGCGAGGGCGTGACGTCCCGTCGGCATCTTTCGTCCAGCCAGAAGAAGCATTTTCTTGCCCGTGTTCGGTCCCATGCGCAGCGGGCGAATCGGATACTGGGATCAGAGCTGGTGGTTCACGAGGCCTGGCCGGACAACCGATTTGATTCCCGGCCGTTGCTGGATTTGGTTTACGTCATCGAGTCGGTCGTTCAAAAATTTCGGCCATCTATTGTGTATACCCATTCGGCGACAGACTTGAATATCGATCATCGCCGAACCACGGAAGCTGTAATGGCGGCGGTTCGGCCGATCAGCGGTTCATCCGTCGTTTGTGTCCATGCCTTTGAGGTTCCATCGTCGACCGAGTGGCATTTTTCGTCACCGGAGACGTTTCGGCCAAATGTGTTTATCAATATTGAGAAGCATCTGGCCCAAAAACTTGATGCCCTGGCGGCCTATGACAGCGAGATTCGAGTTTATCCGCATCCCCGATCAAAGGAATACATTCGGGCGCTGTCGCAGATTCGCGGCGGCCAGTCCGGTCTGCCGGCCGCCGAGGCCTTTTCCCTCATCTACAAGAGAGAGGTTTAAGGTCGGCACCGAAGCGTGAACAAGAACGTCCTGCTCTACGTGGATGGCGGCCCGGGCGTCGGGCTGGGGCATGTCTCCAGGGGATTGGGCCTGGCCCACGCCCTTCGGAATCAGTCGTGCGATGTCCACACCGTTTTACCGTTCGACAGCGGGTTAGAGGGCGATTTTCGCCGAGCGGGGTATGAGTCAAAACTGTGTGAACCCGTGTTCTCCCACCTGAAGAAGTTATGCGAAGTTCATGCCTGTTTGGTTTTGGTGATAGACAGTTATCGAATGGACTGGGAAGGACTAAACAGCGACGGCGCGTGTGGCGCGGCCCCTTCGGTTGTTTATTTTGACGATCGGTATGAAGAGAATTCCGGTTTTGCCGTGGTTGTCAGTGGCTCGAAGCCCGAGAAACAATTCGCGTCGACCCGGTATCTGTCCGGTCCGTCCTACCAGATTGTCCGACCAGAATTTGTCGATGTCCCCATTCGTGCGCCGTCGAAAGAAGTTCGGAGGTTACTGGTCCTGCTCGGCGGTGGAGATCCACTGGGCGTTTCAGGTGAGTTGATGAATTATTTTGTACATCAATTTCTTCCATCGCGTCCTGAAACGCGGGTCGACTTTCCCATAGGCCCTTTTTTTGATCCTTCCATCCCGGAGATGCCTCACGACCGTCTTCATTATCATCGATCCCCCTGCGACCTGAGAAGGTTAATGATCGAAGCGGACCTGGCCGTCAGCGCGGGCGGGCAGACTCTTCATGAGTTGGCCCGATGCGGCACACCCTGCATCGCCTTTTGCGCGGGATCGAACCAGATGTCGAATTTGAAACTGATGGCGAGTGCCGGAGTGATTCACTGGATCGGCTGGGCGAAGGGTCCGGGGTGGATCCATCAACTGAATGAATCGCTTGAAGCGCTGATGAAAAATGAGCCGGAGCGCGGGCGATTGTCAGAGCGAGGCCGGGTTCTGATCGATGGGAAGGGCGGCGAGCGTGTAGCGCGGGTCATCAGCCGGTTGGTTGTGGCCCATCCGTCCCGGGTTGATTGATGGACATGGGGAGCAGACACACATCGATCGCGAAATGGGCGCAGCCCAGTGTGTTCGATTCCGCATCAGATTTTTTCACGGGTGGGCAGTGACTTCACCCAATGCCGTGCAGATCATCGCGGAAGCCGCCCAAGGTTACGAAGGCGACGTCAATCAGGCGGAACAGTTGGTACGTGCCGCGGCCTCGGCCCGAGCGGATGTTGTGAAGTTTCATATAATCTATGCCGACGAAGTCTCGACAGCGAGATATCCCCACTATTCGTTATTCAGACAGCTTGAGATGCCTCCGGCGTCCTGGATGCGAGTTGCCGAGAGGGCCAGGGGGCTGGGTCTTCGGATCGCATTTGATGTTTGTGGTCTCAAATCGCTGGAGGCCGCCGTCCAGTCCGGTGCATCTGCGATCAAGATTCATACGACCGATTTTTTTAATGAAGCATTGATTACGGCCGCTCGGTCACACCCGGTGGACATCTATTTTTCAGCCGGTGGGATGACGATGGAGGAAGTCGAGGGGTTTCTGGGTCGGTTTGGGATTTCTGATCGAGATCGAGTAACTCTCTTTTACGGATATCAGGCCGAGCCGACCCAACCGGAGGACACGCATCTTCAACAGCTCGCAATTTTGCGCCATCGTTTTCCGTCACTTCGGCTTGGGTTTATGGATCATGCCAGCGGAGATTCGGATGAATCGGGGTGGCTGGGGGTTTTATCACTACCCTATGGAGTTACCGCCATCGAGAAGCACATAACGCTTGATCGATCGCTCAAGCTCGAGGACTATATTTCCGCGCTGGACGCGTCGGCGTTTGAACGATATGTGAGCCGTATTCGGACCGCTCAGACGGCGCTGGGCCCGTCGGAGATGCGGATGTCCGACGCCGAGCGGCTCTATCGGAGGAAAGTGGTCAAGGTGGTGGTGGCTCGGAATTTATTGAAGGCGGGCCAATCAATTCAGACAGGGGATGTCCTGCTGTTACGAACGCCACTGGAGGCCGGCCGCCGGCCGCTGGAGCAGATTCGGGATGTTATCGAGCGTCAGGTGGCGCGAGATGTCCCCGAGGGCCAGCCGGTTTATCAGGAGGATCTGACATGAGAAAGCTGGTTGCGGCCGTGGCCTGCCGCGCGGGAGGCAGCCGTCTCTATGGGAAGCCGTTACAAAATCTGGATATTGAAAAGCGTCAGACCGTCATAGACCATTTGATCGAGCTACTCCAGACAGAACCAAGTATTTCGAAAATCGTTCTGGGCGTGTCCGAGGGTCCGGAAAACGAGCCTTTTCATTTGATCGCCCGCCGGCACGGGATAGAGTCGATCGAAGGTGATCGGGAAGACGTCCTGATGCGGTTGATCCAGTGCGGCGAGAAGGCCGGGGCAACCGACACGTTTCGCATCACGTCTGAATCTCCATTCCCTTATTACGAGGCGATCCCGGACGCCTGGCGGCGTCATCAAGTAAACGGCAACGACATGACACAGGTGGTCGACGTGCCGGACGGCTCCGGATTTGAGATTCACCGTCTGGCGGCGTTGAAGGCGTCACACGAGCGGGGAGACACGCGCCACCGGTCAGAGCATTGCAGTCTCTATATCCGTGAGCACCCGGAGGATTTTCAAATTGAGACTCTGGATCCGCCGTCATTTCTCCGGCGTAAAGATTTGCGTCTGACCATTGATTTTCCTGAAGATCTCATTTTGTGTCGAGGAGTTTACGATCGTTTTCGTTTGAAAGTGCCGAAGATACCACTGGCGGGAATCATCGAATTTTTGGATGCCAGACCGGACTTAGTGGAGTTGACCCGTCCTTATGTTGCGTCGCCGCCGATCTGAGACGGCCGATTGCCGTGTTCAAGTTTTTTACAGAAACATCACATCGTCATGCCTTGTTCGCGGGCCAGGATCATCTGTTCAGCCAGTTTCCAGTCTTCCGGCGTATCGATATTCACCATGGGCTCCCGGATGATGACCGCGTGAGGATTGGGTCCGAGCACGGACCGCTCCCTCAAGAACATCTGGGTCCGAAAGGCGTAGGCGGCGCCATTCCGGATACAAGTCGGTTTGAGTGACTGGCGATAGGCCGGGTCGGGCCAATCGGGGCAAACGCGCCGCGCCGTCGCAGAGGCATCTTCCAGCCGAAATTGTTTGGCCGGATGAAACTTCGTATCGACGACGGTTACGGTGAAGGCCGAGTCCGCCGTCTCCAGAGCGGCCACCGCATCAAAGATCATGGCCGGTGACCGAAGCGGGCAGGTGGGTTCCAAGAGGACGACCGCCTCCGGTTTGAAATTTTCCCGCGCAAGGGCGTCCAGCACCGCCAGAATGGTATCTGTGACATTGGATGTATCCGTCGCCAATTCCGCCGGCCGCCGCAAATCCTGAGCACCCGCCGTCTTCGCCTCGACCAGGATGTCGTCGCTGTCGGAGGAAACGGCGATCCGGTCAAAGAGGCGGCATTCCCGCGCGCATTCAATGGCGCGTCGAACCAGAGTCTTTCCGGCGATAGCCATGTAATTTTTTTTGGGGACGCCCTTCGATCCCGCCCGCGCCGGGATGATGGCCAGGAGCGGCCGGGGTGTGTTTACGACGGTGCGCCGCAGATTTCGCATGGTTGTGCGGCTTCGGCGTCGGGAAGCGGGTGCAGTCTCCCGCCGGCCGATCGCCGGGCCGAAGCAATAGATTCGGTCAGAATCATTTCCTTCAAAATTTCGGCCACGCGTACGGAGAATGGCCGTCCGTCCTCGAAGACGGCGAATCTCGCGACCGCCCGCGCCTCAGCGGCCACCGTCGGGTCCCGGATCAGGGTGAGCAGTTTCAAAATACCTGGGATAAAGTCCTGTTTGGAATGACAGGGCACGTGCGCCTTGGAATGAATAAACGCGTGGAGGTGATTGTTGAGTCTTGCGTTATCCCACGAATAGTCCCCGTGAGATGGATCGTCGTATCCAAGTCCCAGCGCCGGCAGGCCCATGATGGCGCCTTCGAGCATCATCGTCGACAGCGGAGTGACGAGTCCGTCGACTGCGCTCAGGAGTTCCGGATACTCTGAGAGATGGTTCAACCTGCCGACCTGACCCACGACTGTCACCCGTTTATACCGGTGAGGCGAAAGGGCCGGTTCGGCCGCCCTGGGATGCCGTTTGGGATGAGGCTTGTACAGCAGGACCACATTTTTTGGCATGCGGCCGTCCTCCGCCGCCCGTTCGAATTCTTCGATCAAGGATACTTCATCGAAAGCCACGCCCGATCCGGCGAACAGGAGGACGGTTTGATCCGCCCCAAGAGACCATTCCGATCGCGCCTCACCTTTAGGCCGTGCATGAGATCTATAGAATTCAAACCGAGGCGTACCCAGCATCGCTATGCGGTCGGCCGGGATTTTCTGGAAAAGCCGGGCGAAGAGATAAGCCTGCGGCCCCCACACACCGAGTCGGTCGGGCTGCTGGAGGAATATTTTGTGTGCGATGTTATCCCAGTTGATGGTGAGGGTGAGGGAGGGGATGCGGTATCGTTTACAGAGGGTGACGGTATCGTCCCAGCAGGGATCGTTGATACCGGAGGTGAGGAGGGCGGCGTCAGGCATTGATTTGAAAGTCAGGAAGTCGGGTGTGCTCCCCGCGAGAATTGCTTCCAGGATTACGCTCAGACGGCTGGACAATCCGATGCGGTGAAGGAAGCCCATCATTTTTTTTATTTGTGGATTGTAGCCGCGGTGAAACACGTTGAGGTGGTTGGGTTGAGTACGGATCAAAGGCTCAAGACCGGCGAGGTGTCGCAGACCAAAGGCCACGGACCATAGTTTCATCCGGCCCGGTGGCATTCGGTGCATACCGATGATCGGGCCGTATTTCGACAAATCCACGGTGACATCGCCGGTAACGACAAAGCAGAGATTGAATTCAGATCCGAGGTTATCGAGGACAAGGCTGTCGACCAGATCCCGTACGGCGTAGTCGTGACAGAAACTGACGAGAAGCGTCGGGCGATTCATCAATACATCAACTTTTTTTGAAACCGGGAGATGGGAGCTGTGGCCAGGTAATCCGCGATCCGCCGGCCGGCCCGACCGTCGCCGAACAGCGTGTTTCGCGGATATTTTCCGTGGGAGATTTGAAATCGAATCTGTTTGAGGATGTCTTTCGCGTAATGCCCCACATCGATCACGTTCCCTCCCCGTTCCCGGCCGTTTTGGCGTGAGCCGATGTTGACCACCGGGACTCCGAGAAACGATCCTTCCCGTATTCCACTGGATGAATTCCCAACAAGGCATTCGCAATTTGCAATCAACCTGGCGTAGTCCTCCACAGCCAGATTTTTGAAAAATCGAATATAGTCCGGCCGCTCCCGCTCTCGAAACACGCGAAGGCCCTTGGAAATATCGTCCGATCCGGCGTCGATGTTGGGCCAGAGCCAGACCGTCGGCCACCTCAGTTTAGCGACGGCCTTGAGGGTTTCATTGATCTGTTTCAATCCCGATCCATACTCGGTGGTCACGGGGTGTTGAAGGACGACGATATATTTCTGTTTCGTCGAAAAAGATCCGCCGACACCGCCATATCGGTCGAAGAGGTTGGGCGGGAGAGAAAGATCGATGCCGCATATGGCGTCGATGGAGGGGCAGCCCGTCAATAAGACGCGTCCGGGTTCCTCTCCCATTTTTATAATCCGTTCGGCGGCGAGTCTTGTGGCGGGGAAGTGGAGGTGAGCGAGTTTGGTGACAGCGTGCCGGACGCTTTCGTCGATCGATCCCGTGACTTCTCCACCCTGGATATGGGCCAGAGGGATATTCATGTAAGAGGCGGCGATGGCGGAGGCCATGGTTTCAAAGCGGTCGGCGGCGATGAGAACGATATCGGGTTTCAAATTTTCGAATTGTGTGGCCAGCTCGATGATCCCGGTCCCCACCGATTTAGCCATGGTAGTGGGAGTTTCACCCTCGACGATAAAGTAGACGAGCGAGTCAGGTTTGAATCTGTCCCGTCGGACGAGATCGATGATATTACCAAATCGGTGGAGGAGGGCCGAAGCGCCGAGGATGAGCTGGAGTTCCAATTGGTTGTGCCGTCGAACCGCCCTGAGCACCGATTTCAGGCGCCCGTACGTCGCCCGGCTGGTGATGACAACACAGACTTTGCGTTTGTGGATTCTCACCGGTTGTCTCCCCATTTACCGACGTAAAGCTTGCGCATGTCCATTTCTTCCGGCGCCAGCGGCGGGTTGTCGCGACCGCTGATGACCTCGCAGGCCCCGGCGAATCGCACGAGTTCCGCGAATTCGGCCGGTTCGGCCGAGACGGCCTGATCCTTGCCGGGCAGCTGTCGGGACAGGGTAAAGTGTTTTTCAAGGATTTCCGCTCCGCGCGCGATGGCGATGCGACCGGCATCGGTGCCGATGGTGTGATCGCTGAACCCGACGCGGACGCCCATGTGTCTTAGCCAGTCCATCCGATTGAGATGTACCCTGTCGACCGGCGTCGGATAGAGTGAGACGCAGTGAAGAAATACGACGTCGTGTCCGCGTGTCACTTCGACCGCAGTTCGCACCTCCTCTTCTGTTGTCATGCCGGTGGAGATAATGAGTCTCTTAAAGTGTTTCATGAGGGCTTCGAGGAGCTTGATGCTGCCGCAATCGGGGCTGGCGACCTTGATGGCGCCCAGTCCGAGCGCGGCGAGAAAAGGGACGCGGTTGAGATCGAAGCAGGTAGTGAGGAAATCGACCCGGTTGTCCCGGCAGTGCTGGATGAGACGGTGATGGTCCTCGTCGGAGATTTGAGTGCGTTGATGCCGCTCGTAGGTTTTTCGATAGTTCGGGAAATCCGGCCGAAGGGCGTCGGCGGTCCAGGACTGGAATTTGACGCAATCGACGCCCATCTGTCCGGCGGCTTCGATCATGGTACAGGCGATGGAAAGATCGCCCATGTGATTGGATGAAGCGTCTGCAACAATATACGTTCTGGCCATTATCCCCCTCTTTCGAAGCTGCACGAAACGCAATCAAATCACCTGCGCCGAACATTTTTGTCAAGGGAGTTGACTCCCGAATCCGGCCCATCCGTCAGGCGCTTGTATTTTAAAAACAGCGATTGTACGAAAAGAGCGTTATGGCACGACGAATTTCAGGAAGGCGGATTTATTTGCGGCCGATCCGCGAGTCAGACGCAACCCGGCGGTATGTCGGATGGCTGAATGACCCGGAGATCAACCAGTATTTGGAGAGCCGGTTTGAGACATGGACCGCACAAAAGCTGCGACGGTATATTCGCCGTATGATGCGTGACCGCCGGACGGTGTTTATGGGCATTCTGTTGAAGGATTCCCGCCGGCATATCGGGAACGTCAAATTGGATATCAACCCGGTCCATGGACTCGGGGTGATTGGGATACTTCTTGGGGATAAGACCTGCTGGGGAAAGGGATATGCGACCGAAGTTTTGAATCTGTTGTCCCGATACGCCTTCGATAAGCTGGGTCTGCACAAACTCGGTGCGGGAACCTATGCCTCCAACCGCGGGTCAGTCCGCGCCTTTCTGAAAGCCGGTTACCGAGTTGAGGGCCGATTCCGTGAGCAATACCGGGATGGGGCAAAATTCGTGGATGGCCTTTATCTAGGGAAGATCAACCCCCGTTCGGAGGTATGACCGTCCCAGTTCCGCGCCCGGGCTCGGGCATGCGCGGTTATGATCGTGACCCAAGCATAGCCCAGGATAAGACCTTACCGGCCGGGATATCCCGTCTGGCCTTTCGGCCGACGATATTGAGGAACTCTTTGGGTTGAATACCGGTACCGGGCCGTTTGATGCCGATGCATTCAGCCGCCAGTCGTTCGCCGCGTCGGGTGAGTTTCAGGGCGACGAGACTTCGCCGCGAGCTGCGCCGGACCGATCGTTCCGCCGCCGCTGGTTTTTTTTCGGCGTCGCCAATCGATTTGACAATATTGTCGGCCATTCGCCGAAGGGACCGCATGTCTGCCGGAGTAATAGAGAGTGCCTGGTCGGGTCCTGGCAGGGTGCGATCGATAGTGAAATGTTTTTCAATGGCGACCGCGCCCCGCGCCACCGCCGCCAGGGAGATTTCGATCCCCAAGGTGTGATCCGAGAATCCGACGGGGTATCCGAAGGATTCAAGTGCGGACATTTTCCGAAGATGAGTGTCCCGCGGGCGAGTCGGATACGAGTTGACGCAGTGTAGGATGACCAATCTCCTGTTTTTTTCCTCCTCGAAAATACGAATGGCCTCGGCGACCTCCTGGAGATTTGACATTCCGGTGGAAAGGATCACCGGTTTACGGGTGCGGGCGGTTTTGCGGAGAAGCTGGACATAGGTGATGTCTCCGGAGGAAATTTTGAAACAGGGGACGCCCAGGGCTTCAAGAAAATCGATTTTTTGTTCCGCGAATACGGAAGCGAAAAAAGTGACTCCGATCCGGTCGGCGTGAGATTTGAGCTGAGCCCATTCCGAATAGGAGAACTCGCATTTTCGAAAGAGGTCCCTGATGCCGCCCATGTTTGATTCTTGCGCGAAGAGGTCCGCCGCGTCCAGAAACTGGAATTTGACGGCACTGGCGCCGTTCCTGGCCGCCTCAGTGACCATCCGTTTGGCGAGGGAAAGACTTCCGTTATGATTAATACCAATTTCAGCGATCAAAAAAACCGGCCGGCCCTGGCCAATCGAATGCCGGTCAATGGTGAATTCGGCCGGCGGATGCGGGCCGCCAGTCAGAGAGGGATATACCAGTCGTTGCATTTGGCGCACATCGGGATCTGATGGGCTGCGCCGCGTGCATGGGCGTCTCTCATGTCCCGTCCGGCGGCAGCCATCCACAGATCCTGGAGGGAGGGCGAATTCTGAATCTGGCCGACAGCGCCGTTTTGATCCGGATTAAGGACGCGGTCGCAGACAGTCACCCGGCCGTCGCAGAGGATCGTGAGGGCATCCATGAGCCGCCTGCAGGGGAAGCGTTTCAGAGGTGTGTAATCCACAACCGCCTTGACCGGTATCTGGCCCGCGAAATGACTCGGTCCATAGATGACGCTGAACTCGACCGGATCGTTGTCTCGGTAAAATTCCCTTTCCTTCGCCTGCTGCAACTCAATCATGGCTTTGGAATCGCCCTGTCTGCCGGGATTGGCGTGTTTTGATAACCGATTAACAATGGCTTGGCGGCTGGGCCAGCGTTTCATGAATTCATCGAGATGGTCCTGCGTTTCTTCGAGCAAGGTTGTTGCGACGGCGACGACACAGTGTATTCCTGTCGGCTCATTTGCAGTCTGTGCCATCAACTTCTTCTTGATGTCGAGGAATGTTTTTACGTTGTCCATGACCCTGTCGAAGTCCGCGCCTTTGCGAATGCGGCCGTACAGTTCCGGATTGGCGGCATCCAGGCGGAAAATGACCTCGATCCGATTCGTTACGGTTCTGCGTTTGACCGCCTCTCTCGAGAATTCCAACAACTGCCTGGACAGGTCGGGTGTCAGTCCCCCGCCATAGGAGAACCAAACGATGTTCTTGACGGATTCATAAGGCAGCCGATCCAGCATCAGGCCCAGCCAATCCTTTAAATGAGGGTGGTCGAATGGATCGCCGGTCACGCAACTAAAAATAAGTTCCGGCTCCGGGAAAGAGCGCTCGGCGATTCGATCCAGGACAGTCCGAAAAATAGATTCCTCCATATAGAATCCCCGTTTTTGTATTTCCGCCGCCAGGTGCGGGAGAGGCGAATAGACGGGGATGGCAGACGCGGATGTAGCGAGTTCGACCTGAATTTGTTTTGGGAAGTTCTGGAAAAGTTGCGGTTGGGAAGTGATGGCGTCGAAGAGTTGGGTTGATCTAATCTGTTTGAGAGGGGTGTTCAGACAACTCTGCAGATTCGCGTAGAATGACCACGAGAAAAGAGAGATTTTCAACGGGAATCCATGCAGAATTTGTCTGGGAACTCCGGGAAGTTTGCGTGACATGACGTCGCGAAAATCCGCCGGATGAGTGGATCGAAGGACCTTGAAAGCGTCTCGGTAGTTTTCTTCTGCATGTTGTGTCCGAATCAACCGATCGAGCAGGGATTTGCGATTTTGCGAAATGAATCGAACCTCCCAGCCAACAACCCGCCGGAACATCATGACCAGGCACGATTTTTCCTGAAAGAGCTGATGTCCCTCCGCGACAGATTCCAGGTCCAGGCAGGTGTTTTCCGGATCCAGTACCAACAAAGGGCCGCGTTCATCAGCGTCCTCCAAAAATCTTCGGAGGACGGTCAGATAGTGGATGGAGGTTCGACGGATGATCGTTTCTTCAAGAACAGAAGTGACGGGGAAAGGGAATTCGGCCTGAAGAGCGGTGTTGACATCGCGCTGGGTCGTCGGATGGGCGACGACGGACATGCGATCGATGAGTGACCGCAGGTCACGAGAAGCATCGAATAGAGTCTGAGCGAGCGAGGTTCCGTTGTCGAACGGTTTAAAAAACAGCGGATCCTGAACAAACGTGATGAAATGATAACCCATTTGATGCATCAACCTTTCATATTCTTGACGTATTGTCCATTCTGAGGTGAATTCATTGAAAGAGAAGGAAAGAGAGAGTTCGACGATTCGATGCGTATTGGGCTAATGGCGGATATCCATGGAAATGTGGGTGCGTTTAAGGCTGTTTGGAGCATTTTAGAGCGAACCGTGGATCAGACGCTTTTTATAGGGGATCTGGCCGGATATTATCCGTTTGTGAAGGAGTGCCTGGATCTCTGGGATTCCACGAAGATCATCAGTGTTCGGGGGAATCACGATGAGATTTGTATCGCGGGTCTGGATCGAGGTCGGATACTGGATCCGGCCTATCGAGCGAGACACGGCACCGCCATCGAGCGGTCGTGGGCTCTGATGTCGGAGGCGAACATCGCCCTGATGCGTTCCTGGCCGGAGACGTGCCGGCTGCAGTTTGGAGGGGTTTCGGTATTGATGTGCCATGGATCGCCGTGGGATCCCTTACGGGGCCGAATCTATCCAGATTTTTCGGAATGGCAGCGGTTTGAGGCGTATGACGATCAAATCATCCTGCTTGGCCAGACACACCGGCCGATGACAAAGCGATGTGGGGGCAAGATGATCATCAATCCAGGGTCTGTCGGCCAGCCGCGGGATCAACTCGGCGGGGCTTCGTATGCGATTCTCGATGTGGATCGCCGGGAAGTGACTCATTTTCGGGTCCCTTATGACGTGGCGCCCGTCGTTGAGGACGCGCGAGCGCATGATCCAGAGTTACCGGCTCTGGTTGACCTGTTGATCCACGGCCGGTCCGGAGGCTGAGGGATGGATTCATCAAAATCTTCAGGAAGCACTGCGCCGATTTCCCTGCTTGTCACCGGCGCGGGCGGCGCCGGAACGATTGAAATCCTTCGGACTCTCAAATCCATGGGTCGATATCGGCTGATCGCCGTCGACGCCTCCGCATATGCCCACGGTCTGACACTCGCGGATTCCTCCTATGTCATCCCCCTCGCCACGTCGCCTGATTACATCTGCGCGATGGACGCCATCCTTGAATGCGAGAGACCGGACTATGTCATTCCCCTAGTTGATGAGGAGATTCTGCCGATTCATGCGATGGCTTCCCGGCATTCATTTGTGGTCATCGCCCCGCGCGAGGATTTCTGTCGACTGTGTTTGGACAAATGGCGTCTTTCCCGGATACTTCCGACAATTGGAGTCCCGGCGCCGCCGACCTGGCTGGGGACGGATGGATTGTCCGTGGAGTATCCCGCGGTTATCAAGCCCCGGACAGGGCGAGGCAGCCGCGGGGTTGAGATTGTGCAGGGTCCGGGTGATCTGGCCCGGTACCTGTCCGGACTTTCCCGCTCGGCGGATGAGTACGTGATACAGCAGAATCTTAGCGGCCGGGAATACACAGTGAGCGTCGTGGTCGGACTTGACGGTCAGACCCTGGCGGTTGTCCCGAAGGAGGCCATCGAAAAGCGCGGGATCACGCAGGTTGGCGCCACGCGGATTGTTCCGTCGATTGATGCCGTCTGTCGCCGGATCCAGGATGAATTGAGGGCCGCCGGGCCATTCAACGTTCAACTGATGCTTGGACCGGACGGCGTCCCGAGAATTTTTGAGATCAATCCCCGCTATTCCACGACCACGGCGTTGACAATCGCATCGGGCATACACGAAGTGGATATCGTCATCCGACATCACCGCGGAGATCGCGTGGGGCCGCTTGCGTTCCAGGCGGATCTGCTGATGATGAGGCATGTGACGCAGACCTATACGCCGGAATCGGCCCGTCCGCAGCCGCAAAAAATGTCAGTACAGGCCGCCGTTCAACCCGGCCCGATTGGACCATGACCGAGTATTTTAAGCGGACCATTTCCATTGCCGGCCGGCGTGTGGGCGTTGGCGGGCGTTGTTTCATCATCGCCGATCCGGGTTCGAATCATAACGGGAGTCTGGAGAGCGCGCTTGAGTTGGTCGACCTAGCGGCCTTTGCCGGTGTGGATGCTGTAAAGTTTCAGACGTTCAGGGCGGAGGAGCATTATTCGCGAAGGACGCCGCAATTCGCCTATTTGCGGCGGATGGATCCGACTGTCAGCACATTTGAGATGATCAAGAGAAATGAATTGCCTCGGGATTGGCATGCTGTTTTAAAATCACGCGCTGAATCCCAAGGGATGATTTTTCTTTCGACGCCTTCCGATCGTTCGGCGGTTGATGAACTCGTTGACCGCCATCAAATGGCCGCGGTCAAGATCGCGTCCTTTGAGGCGATCGATCTGCCATGGATTGAGTACTGTGCCCGAAAGAGCCGGCCGATGATCATTTCAACGGGGATGTGTTCCTTGGAGGAGATTGAGGACGTGTTGGAGACGATGCGCCAAGCCGGAAACCAAGAACTTATTTTGCTTCACTGTGTCTCCCTGTATCCGACCCGGCCCGACCAGGTGAATCTGCGCGCCATGCAGAAGATGGGTGCAAAGTTTCCCGTTCCGATCGGATTGTCAGACCACACACCGGGCATTGCTGTTCCGATCGCCGCGGCGGCGTTGGGAGCGTGCGTCATTGAAAAGCATTACACGGTGGACCGCCGCCTTCCCGGTCCGGATCATTTCTTCGCATTGGAGCCCGCGGAGCTCAAATCGATGGTAACGGGTATTCGTGAGGCCGAATTGGCGCTGGGGATGGACATCAAGGGGCCGTTGCCCGAAGAGGAAGAAATGTCCCGGCTGGGCCGCCGAAGTATTGTGGCGCGGACAAGAATTAGCGAAGGGACGCGGATTACGGCGGAGATGTTGACGACGAAACGTCCCGGATACGGCATCCGCCCGAAATTTCTAACCCAGGTGATCGGTCAGGTTCCGCGCCGATCAATTGAGGAGGACGAGGTGATCACGTGGGAGATGCTGACACACAACGGGAGCGAGTCCCAGATCTGATATGACTTCGCCTTCCCGCGTCGAGGATCAGAGCAGGGT
>CAZHRJ010000080.1:0-14475 GCA_964534765.1 uncultured bacterium | reverse complement strand
CGGTTGGCCAGGCCGACCGCGTTTCTCGTCAACACGGCCCGCGGAAAAATCCTGGCTGAAACGGATCTGATCCGCGCCCTCTGCCGACGCTGGATCGCCGGAGCCGCCATCGATGTGTTCGACCCGGAGCCGCTGCCGCATCGCCACCCGATCCGCCGGTACGCGCGTCGGCCAACGGGGTCGCCCCTCCTGCTCACGCCGCACCTCGGAGCGTCCACCCGCGAGGCCGTGGCGGACGCCGCGACCGACATGGCCGCGGCCGTCGAGTCGTTCTGCGCCCGCCATTGGGACTAGTCTTCGACTAGTCTTCGCCGGGAATTTCGAACGTAACGCCCTCCAGCAGTTTTACTCTGCCGCTCGGATCATACACCGGCCGGACGGTCGTGAAGAAATGCCCATAGTCCCCGCTGCGCTTTCGAAATCGGACTGGCGCGGAAAAAGACTCCTTCGACGACACCGCGAGGTCCACCTGGGATTTGAATGTCCCCAGTTCATCCGGATGAATCAGATCGAACAGGCTCTCCCTGATAAACGCCGTTTCGGCGTGCCCCAGATCCCGCTTCCCGTGCCTGGAAATCGCCAGGAATCGGCCTTCGACACCGCATCGCCACATGTTGATCGGCGCTTTCTCCACCAGATCCCGGATCTCCGTCTCGCTCTGCTCTAATCTCGATTCCAGCGCCATCCGGTCCAGCTCCATCGACGCGCGCTGCGAAACCATCTGCAAAATTCTGTGATCATACTCTCCAAATCCGCCCAGATTGCTCCGCAGCACACAGATCGTCCCCAATACACGGCCCGAAAAATGAAAAATCGGATATCCCAGATACCCCCGGCATCCATACTGGATCACACACGGATCCTGCCGCGTCCGGTCGTCCGCCGTCATGTCGACTATCCCGAGAAACGCACCCGTCGATATCGGAATCCCACAGATCGATCCGGCCAGCGGTTCACCTCCCTGGGCCATCAGCTCCGCGGGAACATTCACGGCATACGCGAACCTCAGATATTCTCCCTCAACCAGATTGATCATCACCCATGGCCGGCCCGGAAAATAGCTCGATACCCTCGCGGGAAGCTGCCGGAGAATCTCAACCGGGGAACCGGTCAGATTCAACAGATCGAGAGGCTCCGACATGATTCGCTCGATCCTGGCGACATCCCGGTACATCGCCAGCGCGCCGATCGGCTCTTGTGACACATTCCTGATGAGGACGGCCCTGACACTGACAACGAACGGGTCGGCGCCTTTTCGGTTGAGCCTCACCTCGATGGTTCCCGGCCCGTGGCCGCCGACTTTCTTCACCATCTCGAATGCGGCGCGGATGCGCGGGCGGTCTTCCTCCGCATAGATGTCGTCGATGGCCCGGCTCATGATGTCAGCCGGCGAGTATCCGCTCATCTGATAAAAAGCGCGATTCGCGTACTGGACCCGGCCAACCATGTCGCACACCCGAAGACCATCCGGCAACAGATCAAAAACGGCACCGGCCATGCTCAAAAAATCCGTCAGCGTGCCGACTTTCGCGCCATTGCCTACTTCCACTTGATCGAACACCCCATCGACGGATTCTGCTTCGCCGCCGGCAATCGGCCGGCCAGGATTTCCAAAACGGCTTCCTCGAGTTCCCGGCGCTTGACCTTTTTGGGTTCCTGCCAGTTGTCGTCGAACCGGCCGTGATACCGAAGTTTGAGTTCCGGATCGTACACGTAGAGATCCGGCGTGCACTGCGCGTCATAGGCCCGCGCCGTCGACTGGCTCTCGTCGAACAGATACGGAAAGGGAATACCCCATTCTTCCACTTTTTTCTTCATTTGATCCGGGTGGTCGTCCGGATAGTTCGCGGCGTCGTTGGGATTGATCCCAACCAGCCGTACACCCCGGCCGGAGAATCTGATTTGAAAATCAATCAGCCGGGGCCAGATCGCCAGCGCGTAGGGACAGTGATTGCAGGTGAAAGTAATCACGAGCGCCTTCGAGCCATTGAAACTTCCCAGCGTGTACCGCCGGCCATCTGTTCCCGGCAGAGAAAAATCTATCGCCGCCGAACCCAGCAACACGCTCGTGGAATAGGTTAACGCCATCCCTCTGGTCACCCTTCCGTTCGTTTCGAGTTCGATATATAATACCGCCCGGATGAGTCTGTCATGAACGAAAACCAGAAATCAAGTGCGCGAGTGGTCATCGTCGGTTCGGGATTCGCCGGCGCGGCGACGGCCTGGTGGCTCCGCAGGCTCGGCGAAACCGACGTCTTGATCCTCGAACGCGAAACCGCGCCCGGCATTCAGGCCAGCGCTCAAAACGCCGCCATGACCCGGCAGGCCAATCTCGACCTGATCACGTCCATGCTCTGCGCGGAGGGTGTCCGCTTTTTGAGTTTCCCGCCCAGGGATTTGCAGTCGATGCGGCCGGTCTATCGGCGGGTCGGATCGGCGCTCATCGGACCCAGGGGCCGGATCCAAAAACTGGCCGATATCCTCGCTCGCGTCCTGCCGGCCGGCGAGTTCGAAATCGCCGGCGCCGATCGGCTGTCGGCCATTCCCTACCTGTCGCGAATTCGGACGCCTTCCGTCCTGCTGACCCACAGCGACGGCTATATCGATCTGGAATCCCTTCACCGCGCATATCTCGCCAATTCGACTCTCCGAACCAGCGCCGCCGTTCGATCGGCGCGGCGCGAGTCGGACAGATGGATATTGACGACGGATGGAGGCGACATATCCTGCGACCGCGTCGTTCTGGCCGCCGGTGCCTGGACCGGCCCCCTGGCCAAACAGTTGGGCGCCACGAATGTTCCACTGATGCCGACCAAGCGGCATCTTTTTCAATCGCCGAGACGGCCCGAATATGCCGCCGATGCGCCATTTGTCTGGGATATTTCTTCCGAGTGCTACGTTCGGCCCGATTGCGCCGGCGGGCTGTTCCTTTCCGCCTGCGATCAGGATCCCTACGACCCCGCCACACCGCTATTGCCGGACTCGCGTCTCATACGGGAACTGCGCGATAAACTCCCACGGGCATTCCCGTCGCTCGCGGGCGTTCGATTTCATAGGTTCTGGCCCGGCACCCGGACTCTCACGCCGGACGGCCGGTTTGTGGTTGGTCCCGATCCTCGGGCAAAGGGATTATTCTGGGCGGCCGGGTTGGGAGGTCACGGCGTCAACTGTTCATCCGTCATCGGCAAAATGGCCGCGGAATCCGTCCTTGACATCAACCCTCCGCCGCCGGAACTTTCCTGCTTCAGGTTTGGTTGAGATGAAACTGCCGGCCTTCGGCGGCCAGGCGAACCAGATGGTCGGATGGAGTAAATCGGGGACCCACCCGCCGGGCAAACTCCCTCAGCCGCTCAACGATGCGGGGCAGCCCACGCTGGTCGGCGTAGTGCAGCAGCCCGCCGCGAAACGGCGGAAATCCGGTGCCCAGCAACATCCCGATATCCACGGTCTCGGCGTCGTCCACCACGCCCTCCTCCAGAATCCTCGATGATTCGTTGACCATCGCCAGAATCAGACGGTCCATTATCTCTTCGTCAGTCTCTCGCGGCGGGTCCGGCAAACCCTCATACAGACGCTCGTCCGGATATCGACGGTCTCCATCGTAAATGTAAAATCCTTTCCCGTTCTTCTGCCCCAGCCGGCCCTCTTTCCTCATACGCTCAAACAGGGGGCAGGGACTCATCCGATCGCCAAACGCGCGGAACAAAACCTCCCCTACCTTCTCCGCTACGTCCAGCCCGACAACGTCCACCAGATGCAACGGACCCATGGGCATGCCGAAACTCACGGCGACCCTGTCAATGTGATCGATCCGCTCGCCCGACGCCAGCAAGAGGGCCGCCTCGTTCAGATAGGGCATCAACACACGGTTCACTAAAAAACCGGCCCGATCCTTCACCACCACCGGCGTCTTCTTGATTCTCTTGACAAATTCGATCGCAAACGCCAGCGTCTCGTCCGATGTCTGTTCCGAGACCACAACTTCCACCAGCGGCATTTTGTCGACGGGATTGAAAAAATGCAGACCCACATACCGGCCTCGCTCCTGGCGGTCACGGCCATCCGATATCCTTTCTATCGGCAGGCTCGACGTGTTCGTCGCCAGTATCGTCTCCCGGCCCACCGCCCGGGTCACTTCGTCAAACACCCGCCGCTTCAGTGTCTCGTCTTCCAGCACCGCCTCGATCACCACATCCACACCGCTGATCGCCTCCACTCCCAGCGTCGGCTGAATGCGGTTCATGATGTCCCGCGCTTCCTCCCGGCTGATGCGCCTCTTTTTCTGCGCGCCCATCACCACCTTCGACGCCGCCTTCAACCCCTTCTGCAAAAACGCCGGCTCGACGTCCTTCAGCCGGACCGGACAGCCCGACGATGCCAGGTGGAGCGCGATCCCCGCGCCCATCGTCCCGGCGCCCAGAACCGCGCATTTCGGCGCGCGGCGCTTTAATTCCAACGCCCGGTCCCGCTGCAATGTCTCTAGGCGCTTCACCGTGAATTTCTTGTACTTCTCCGTCTGAAAATAGGTCCGCATCAAATTCCGGCATTGCGCCGTCGCCGGCAGCGGCGCGAACAAATCGGTCTCGATCGACAGTCCATCGGACAGCGGTTGACCCAGTCCCCGCCGGACGGCGTCTATCGCGGCCAGAGGGGCGGGATAATGGCCGAGGGTTTTCCGGATGACGCGGCGTTTCGCCGCGGCGCACATGATCTCCCGGACTAAAAAAAACGGCGGCGGCATCGCGGGCCAGTGCGACTTTTTCGGGTGACTCACGACAAATGCCCGCAAATACTCCGATAACAGGGCGCGCGGAACGCAGCGGTCCGCAAGATTGAGTTTCTCCGCTCGGCGGCCATCAATCTGCCGCCCGGTCAATATCAGATCCAGCGCCGGACCCAGGCCGATCAGCCTCGGCAGGCTCTGCGTCCCGCCAAATCCCGGAATGATGCCCAGCGTCACTTCCGGCAATCCCAGTCGCGTTCTCGGGTGGTCCGTCACGATCCGGTAGTCGCAAAATAACGCCAGCTCCAGACCGCCCCCCAGTGCCACTCCGTCGATCGCCGCGTAGGTCGGGCACCGGATCGTGTGCAGTTTCCACAGGATGTCCCGGCCCTCACGGGCCAGCTCACGCGCCGCATCGATGTCAGACAGCCCGGCTATCTCTCGGATGTCCGCACCCGCAATGAACACATCCGGCTTGTCGCTCTCGACGATCACCGCCGACGGCGGATGGCTGTCCAGGTCGGCCAGTGTCTCCTTCAGCGAACGAATGACGAATGGGGTCAACACGTTCACGGGCCGGGCCGGATCATCAAAAATTATCCGCACCACATCCCGGTGATCCCACTTCTCCTCCTGCACGATATATCCGGCTCGCTCGCTCATCATTCCCTCTCCAGTAATAACGCCGCGCCCTGTCCGCCGCCGACACACAGAGTCGCCAGCGCAGAGGCGGCGCCGCGCCGGTGCAGCTCCTTCAGAGCCGTCAACACCAGACGCGAACCCGACGAGCCGACCGGATGGCCCAGCGCAATGGCGCCGCCGTTGACGTTCAGCCGGTCCGGGGGAATTTCAGCCAGGAAATCCTCCGCATCGAGATCGTATTTCTTCCGGAGCGCAGTCGATCCGAACAGCTTGAGACACGACAGAACCTGACAGGCGAAGGCCTCGTTGATCTCAAAGAGATCGATCGCCCGCATGGAAACCTTCTGGCTCTTCAATAGCTTGCTCGCCGCAAATACCGGACCCAGGCCCATCTGATCCGGCGGACATCCCGCGTAGGCATAGCCGCGCAAAAATCCCAGCGGCCGGCCTGGAAATTCCAGCGTCTCCACGTCTTTTTCGAGACAGACCAGAAAGGCCGCGGCGCCGTCGGTTACGGGACAGGTATTCCCGGCGGTCACCGTGCCGTATCTCCGGTCAAAAACCGGACGCAATTTCTCAAGCGCCTCAAGCGATTGATTCTCCCGCGGACCGTTATCCTGCGTCACGCTCAGGTTGGGAGTAATCACCGGCATCTGCTCATCCGCCAGTCGCGCGCGGCCGGCAACGGCCTTCCGATGGCTCCCCAGCGCGAAGGTGTCCTGCTCGTACCGGCTGATGCGGAACAACTTCGCCAGGACTTCCGCCGTCTGGCCCATCCCCAACCCGCAGATCGGATCCGTCAGTCCCAGGATGAGTCCGATCCGCGGTGAAAAATCGCCGAATCGGAACGTCGACAGGACGCCGGCCTTCTGGCCCAGCGTCCGGGCGCGCTGGAGCGCGGCCAGCTTCTCGGAAAAACTTTGCGGATAAAAAAACGGGATTCGGCTCATGTTCTCCGTCCCGCCAACCAGCATCAGTTTGCCCTGGCCGGCCAGCAGACGGTCGTAGGCCGTCGTGATCGACTCCATACCCGACGCGCAATTACGGTGAACGGTGACCGCCGGAACGCGGATCGGGACGCCGGCCAGAAGCGCCGACACGCGCGCAATGTTCGCCGCCTCCGCGGGCTGAGCCACGTTTCCCAAAATGACCTCATCTATACGGTCCACCGGGACACCGCTTCGGTCGATCACTTCCCGGCATACCAGCCTCGCCAGGTCGTACGCCGGTATATCCTTGAAGACATCCCCCGATTTTACAAACGGAGTGCGGATGCCCGCCAAGATCGCCAACCGCTGTTGTTTCATGCCACGTTCTATATCATACTCTGTGCCAGGAATGCAGGATGGCGGCTCTCCAAGGGGGATGCCGCCCATATGCGGCTGTCGTATAATGGTAATACCCTAGCCTTCCAAGCTAGAGCCGCGGGTTCGATTCCCGCCAGCCGCTTTTTTTTGACATCATGATGGACGAGCCATTGACTTTTATTCCAATGACGACAGCCGATTTGTCGGATGTCCTCAGAATTGAGCGCGACAGTTTCCCGAATCCGTGGTCCCGACAGATGTTCGAACGGGATATTCTGTACAACAAACTGGCGCACATCTTCTCCGTTCGGATCGATTCTAGGATCGTCGGATATTTCTCCCTATGGAAAATCGTCGACGAGGGTCACCTGGTCACCCTCGCCGTTGACCCGGCTGTCCGGCGGCGCGGATTCGGATCGGCCATTCTGCGCGAATCGATACGCCGCGCGGTCGATATGCGAATTCGGAAAATCACGCTCGAGGTCCGGGAAACCAACCGCGACGCGATCCGAATGTATCAGTCTTTCGGATTCATCAAGGCCGGCGTGCGGCTGAAATACTACGACGACGGCGCCAACGCGTGGATCATGGACCTCGACCTCTCGGCCGCGGCTGACCTCGAAGCTTCCGCCTGACGTGGGGATCGACGATTCTCCGGATCTGCCCGAACTGGCTCTTGACCCCAAGTCTCACTTGAGACACAATCCCGCTTTGTCGATAAGTGGAATGGGTCAAGTGGGTTGGCGTTTGTAACGCCGCACCTAAAACGCTTGGGAGGTTGACGAGTTCGATGTGGATGCTGCCGGCTTTCGCTGCTGAATCGCCCCAGACAACGCCCGGGCCGGGTGTCTTGATCCAGCTCGTTCCCTTTGTCCTCATCATTGTCATCTTCTACTTCCTCCTCATCCGGCCTCAGAAAAAACGCCAGGAAGAACATCAGACCATGATCGACGCTCTTAAAAAGGGCGATGACGTCGTCACATCCGGAGGCATCCACGGCCAGATCGCGGATGTCCGCGATGACCATTTCGTCCTGAAAATCGCCGATAACGTCCGCGTCAAAATCAATAAGTCCGCCGTTTCCAGCAGACCCGCGGCGCCCGCGGAGGCCAAATAGCATGCGGCCCTATCGTCTCTTGACCGCTTTCCTGTCTCTCGCCATCCTCACCGCGCCGGCCGCGGCGGCGGAAAATTCAGAGGATTACTACAAGGAAGGGCACCGCAAGTTCTTCGAAAGCAATGACCGCGCGGCGGCGGTGGAGTTCGCCAAGGCCGTGGCCATGAATCCCAGCGTCCCCAAATACCATTTCTTCCTCGGCCGGACGTACGAACGATTGAAATCCGTGCAGAAGGCGACGGAGGAGTACCAGGTCTGCATCAAACTCGACCCGCGGCACACTCAGGCCATGAGCCGGCTCGGGAATATCTATTTCGATCAGGGCATTTTCCGGAAAGCCATACAGGAATTCGAGCCGATCCTCAAGGTCCGGGAAAATGATTTCGAGGCCCATTACAAAATCGGGCTCTGCTATTTCAACCTCGGTGAATTCACGGCCGCCATCCGCAGCCTTCAAAAGGCGGTCGAGTCGGAACCCAAAAACCCCAATTCCTATTTCGTCCTCGGCCGCACGTTCCTCGAAATGGGCGAATGGGCCAAGGCGGTTGACAATTTGTCCAAGGCGGTTGAAATCGACGCCTCCAGCGCCGAATACTTTTTCTGGCTCGGCAGCGCCTATTACGCTCAGGGTGATTTCCGGAGCGACAAGGAGGAGTTCTGGCATTCCGGTCAGAATTTCCGCCGATCCATCGAAATGGGATATTCCAACCCCACCAGCATCTTCATGCTCGGCAATTCCCTCCTCCACCGCGGGATCTATCTCATCGCCAATAATCGCGAACAGGAATCCGGCGAACATCTCCGCGCGGCCGTCACTCAGTACCGGACGGTCATCAAAATTCAGCCGGATGCTTCCAACGCGTTCCTTAACCTCGGCTTGGCATACTACGCCATGAAAAAACTGGATGACGGGCTCACGGCCATGCGCAAGGCCATCGAGCTTGAACCGACCGTCGATTTCTTCCACGACTTTCTCGGCAATACCCTCTACGCCATGGGCCGGTTCGATGAGGCGGTCGAACAGTGGACCCTGGTCAAGGAATTGAACGACAAATATGAGCCGCAGACGATGGGAATTTTCGGTATCGAAGGCAGACCCATCAAGGAAAAAATCCTCCTCGCCCGCAAGAAAAGGTAGTACTCGAAGTTGATCCCGGCCCGCCGGCGTTTGTCCCTGATACCCCTCTGGTGCTTGGCCGTGACCTGCGCCGTCGGCGTGGCCGGCGCCGTCGAACGCGGGGCGGACGAGTCCGAGGGCGCGCAGGCGGACCTCTCGGCGCGGCCGGAACCAAGAAAGGGATATGAGTCCTCCAGCGGATTGAAGACCGATCCGGCCGGGAAATCCTTTTTCTTCCTCACGAATGAAATCGGCTGGCCTGAAAAAAAAGATTTGCCCGCTCCCGCGTCGCTCGCGACCGCGACGCCGGCCGCCGCGGGCGCTGTCGGGTCACAGGCTCAGCAAGTGGAGAAACCGGTCACTGAATCTGACAAAACGACCAACCTCGAGCCGAAGGCGCAAAAATCCGCGCCGGAAAAACCCGCCAACGCCCAGCCGGCAAAGATTGATAAAAAACAAAAAACCGCCGCCAGAAAACCGGCCGTATCCCTGCCCGACATTGAGCAACTCCTGGATGATGTCCGTAAATCCGCTCAGCCAAGACTCGTCGCCGAACCACCGGCGCGCGCCGCAAAATCTTCCTCGGCGGCTCCACCCGCGGCCGAGCCGGCCCTGCCCGTCTATCACGAGGTTGAGGTGCCGGTCGATTTGGACGATCTGGCCAGTGATCTTGAAAAAATGCAGCGGGAACAGCCGCGCCCGGCCGACCTCACATCCACAGCGGCCGCTCACACGGACGCAACTCCATGGTGGATCATGACGGCCGCCTGCGCGGGACTTGCGGCATCCGTCCTCATCGCCTGGTGGCTCTTTCGGCGCGGCCGGCAGCAGCAAAAATCCCAGATCCGGCCGCAAAGTCAGATCGACGCGGAAACCAAAAAATTCTTCGCGCGGCTCATCTCCGAGCAGCGCCGCCGGGCAGCCGCAAAAAGAGAGGACGACGCCGTGACAGCGATGGACCCTGCCGCCGATGAATCGCCGGCCCAGCCGGAGCCGGCGGTACCTGAACACGAAACCCTCGCGGCCGGGCCCGAAATTTTCCTTCTCCCGCCGGAACTTGCGGAAAACGAGTACAAGGAAGTCGTCCGGCTCGCGTCTCAGGGCGCGCCGCCGGAGACGATTTCCCAAAAATTGAATATGGGTGAGGGCGAGGTCAGATTGGTGCTCGACATCGCCCGATTGTCCCGCGGAAAACTGGCTGGAGCCGGCGCGCAGTGACTCGGTCCATCCTCCCAAGATCCATCATCCTGATCGCCATCCTGGTCTTGGCGTACATCGCCCTCTATCCCCTCCCGGATAAAATCAATCTCGGACTGGATCTCAAAGGCGGGATCCTGCTCACCATGGAGGTCGAAACCGAGCATATCCCGGCGGACAAGGTCGAGCAGGAAGTGGACAAGGCCATCCAGATCATCCGTAACCGGATCGATCAGTTCGGTATGACCTCGCCGAACATCTCCCGGGCCGGCAAGGACAAAATCGTCGTGGAGTTGCCCGGCGAAAAAGATCCGGAACGGGCCAAGGCGGTCATCGGCAAGACGGCCGTACTCGAATTCAGGCTTGTCAACGATGAACTCCTCGAAACGGCCAAACAGGGCAACACGCCTGATGGATATGAACTCCTCTATCAGGACAACCGCGATCCGGTCACCCACCAGCGGCGGGATACGACTCCGTGGCTCGTCGAACAAAAAATCCTCATGACCGGACAGTTCCTCAAACAGGCATTCATCCAGTATGATCCCATGACCAATACTCCCAACGTCGCCTTCGCCTTTAATGACGAGGGCGCCGCGCTCTTCGGCGAAATCACCTCTCGCAACGTCAACCGTAAACTGGCCATCATCCTCGACGGCATCGTCCAGTCCGCGCCGGTCATTCGAACGGCCATCACCGGCGGACACGGCGTGATCGAAGGACGGTTCACAATGGACGAGGCCAAGGACCTGGCCGTTGTCCTCAACGCCGGCGCGCTGCCGACTGAGGTCCGCATCATCGAAGAGCGCGCCGTCGGGCCTTCCCTGGGACTCGACTCCATCCTCAAAGGCTTGACGGCATCGGCTGCCGGATTCCTTCTGACGATGGGGTTCGTTGTGGCCTGGTACAAGTTCTCCGGATTGATCGCGACCGTGGCGCTCCTGGCCAACATCATCCTCGTGCTGGGGTCGATGGCTCTCATGGAGGGAACCCTGACCCTTCCCGGCATCGCGGGGCTCCTCCTCACCGTCGCCATGGCAGTCGACGCCAACGTCCTCGTCTATGAACGCATCAAGGAGGAACTCCGCGCCGGCCGGACGTTTCGCACCGCCATCGACGCGGGATTTTCAAGGGCTTTCCTGACCATCTTCGACTCCAACCTCACCACTCTCATCACCGCCGTCGTCCTGTATAAATTCGGCGCGGGCCCGATCAAGGGATTCGCCGTGACACTCATCATCGGAATCCTGGCCAGCATGTTCACCGCGCTCTTCGGGTGCCGCACACTCTTTATGATCTGCACCCGCCGGCCGGACATCCTTCGATTGCCCATCTGATGCCGCCCAATACCCGCATGCCGCCGCCCCAGCCGCAGGGTGGAAATTCCAACTGGGCGGCACTGGTCTCGTTCGATTTTATCGGCAGACGGAATATCGCATTCGCTCTGTCGGGACTGAGCGTCCTGGTGTTCTGGGTCTGGGTGCTGGCCGCGGGCGGACTCAACTACGGCATCGATTTCACGGGCGGCATCCGGCATATCTTCAAATTCAATCAGCCCAGCTCCGTGGAACTCCTCGGCCGCGTGCGCGAGGCCGCTCTCGCCGTCGATCCGTCCGCTCAGGTACAGACTATCGGCAAGGAGGCCGAGGGCGAAGTGGTCATTCAGGTCAAGGGGTTTGAATTGATGGAAAAGGCGTCCGCGGCGGTTCGCGGCGCGCCGGTTTCGTCGGTTGACGATCTCAAATCCCGACTCGCCGGAATGATCCTCTTTGACGAAACTTTTTACTCCAGGGTCATCGCCGAAACCAACGGGCTGGAGACCGGCAGACTTCTGAAAAATATTTCCGACCATGTCAACACCACCACCGCGGGCAGACTCGCCGCGGAACTCGAACGCCGATTCGGCTCTCCCGGCGGCCAGATCGATCTGAATCAGGTCCCGACGTCGGACCGGCTCCTCGCATTCGCCCGCGAAATGGCGCTCCGACGCCTCGCGCGGGACATCGCCGCGCGGATCCCATCGGCTCAGTCCATCGAGGATCTCAACCCGCTCCTTCGGTCCGCGGGACTCGATCCCGGCCCACTGGAGAACAAATTCCTCCTCCGGGCGCCGACTCTTGAGGAAATCAAGTTCGATCTTCGGGAGTACGCCGGCAGGCCGGAAGATCTGGCGGCCGTTCTGAAAGATCTGTATCCGGACGCGTTTTCGGATGAGTTCGGTCCGCCGATCGCCAGACTGATCGCCGGGAAGGAATCCCGCGGGTTCTACAAATCGGCGCTGGACGCTCTCCAGCGCGCGGATATCGCGCCGGCCAGTCTGCTCGGGCAGATCCTGTCGGAAAGCGCCTATACGGGCGCATTCGTCCTGATCAAAACGGATCAGGTCTCGTCTCGAATCGGCGCGGAACTTCGGCAGAAAGCCGTCGTCGTCATTTTGCTGTCCCTGCTGGCCATGCTGGCTTACATCTGGATCCGGTTCGAATTCCGGTTTGGAGTCGGCGCCGTCGTCACGCTCCTTCATGACGCGCTCACCGTCATTCCACTCATGTCGGTGCTCGGCTATGAATACGATATCAACCTCATCGCCGCCATCCTCACGCTCATCGGCTATTCCCTCAACGACACCATCGTCGTCTATGACCGCATTCGTGAAAACCTCGCCGCCATGCGCGGGGCTGATCTCAAACACGTCCTCAATACCAGCATCGCTCAGACTCTCTCCCGAACGGTCGTCACCGGGGTCACCACTCTACTGGCCGTCCTCTCCCTGTTCTTCTTCGGCGGCCCGGTCCTGGAGGGGTTTTCGCTGTCCCTGTTCGTCGGCATCCTGGTCGGAACCTACTCCTCCATCTTTGTCTCCAGCCCCATCGTCTATCTTTGGCCGACGAAACGCTGATTTCCGAAGGCACCGTCCGGCGCGAGCAGGACCGGCTCCTCGCTTCTTTTTTCCGTTTCATTCTCAGACCCTTTCACCCCTTCACCGCCGATTTTTTTGACCGGGCCGGCCTGCCCGCCGGCGCGATCCGGACGGTCGGGGATCTCGGCAAACTTCCCTATCTCTCAAAAAGCGATCTGATCGCGTCTCCCAAAGAACCGGAAAAACAAAAACAGTTTATCGTCGCGCCCACGCCGCAGGCCATCCGCAGGCACTGGCCGATCTGGAAACTCATTCCGATCGCGCTCGACAAAAAAAAATTCGCTGAAAAATTCCACCCCATCCTCCTCACCGCAACCACCGGCCGGACCGCCGACCCCATATCGTTTATCTACGCGCAGGAGGACATGGAGATCCTGGCGATCGCGGGCAGAAGACTCATCCGGAGTTTCCAACTGGCGTATCCGGACCGGGTGCTCTCGTTTTTTCCTTACGCGCCGCATCTGGCATTCTGGCAGTGCTGTATCGCCGGATTTGAGTCCAGGGTCTTCATGCTGCAAACCGGCGGCGGAAAGGCCATGGGGACGGACGCGCACCTGAAGCTCATCGACCGGATCAAACCGTCCGCAATCGTCGGCGTGCCCAGCTACACGTATCACGTCCTCCGGGAGGCCCGGGCGGCGAAAATTCCGATGGGAAGCGTTCAGAAGGTGATCCTCGGCGCGGAAAAAGTTCCGCCGGGAATGAAACGAAAAATCATTTCAATCCTCATGGAATCCGGCGCCAGACAGCCCGTCGTCTTCTCCACCTACGGATTTACAGAGGCAAAAAAAGCCTGGGGCGAATGCCCCACAACCGACCCGGATGTCACCAGCGGATACCACCTGACTCCACATCTCGATCTCATCCAAATCGCCGACCCGGTGACCGGCAAGATCCTCCCGCCCGATTCCCCGGGTGAAATTATCTACACACCGCTCCGCGGCGCCGGCACCCTGATCTGGCGATACCGGACCGGCGACATTGCTGAAGGTGGACTCACCTTCAAGCCCTGTCCGCACTGCGGCGCCGCGGGACCGCGGCTGATGGGACCGATCAATCGCGTTTCAAACATCAAGGATCTTCGGCTGACCAAAATCAAAGGCACCCTGGTGAATCTCAACAATATCGCGGCACTCCTCGACGGCAACCCGGGAGTGGAGGAATGGCAGATCGAAATCCGGAAAAAAGACAACGACCCTCACGAGGTCGACGAGGTCATTCTATACGTCGCATGGAGCACCAGCGCGTCGGGGGACGCCGCATCACAGATCAAAAAGGATCTTCATGCATCCTGCGAAATCAGCCCCAACGAAATACACGTCCTCCCTCTCGCGGAAATGCTCGACCGAACCAGAATGGAAACCGCGCTGAAGGAAATCCGGATTCTCGATACCAGACCTAAAAGCCTGTAACAAATAAAATTATCTGACGATGCCCTCTTTGTCTTTGGGGACG
>CAZHRJ010000079.1:0-14477 GCA_964534765.1 uncultured bacterium | reverse complement strand
GCATCCGGCGCGACGATTTTGATTTTGCCGAGTTTGCGGATCGAATCCGCCTGGCCGGCCTGGGTAAGAAGCAGCGCGTCGACACCGGCCTCAAGACAGGCCGTCACAATCGTTTTGTCCGGCCGGTCGATCTGTACCCAGAGTTCTTTTTTCATGTCACCTGGCTCGGAGGATCTTCTCAGCCTCTTTGACCGATTTTTTGTCATGGACGATCGCCGAGATCGCCCGGATCATCCTGACCGGATCCTTGTGCTGAAAGACGTTCCGGCCAATCGACGCCCCGCGGGCGCCGGCTTGCATGGCGCCGTGCATCATATCCAGAACCTCGACATCCGTCTCCATTTTTTCCCCGCCCGCGATCAGGACCGGGATGGGGCACCCTCGGACGACCTTCCTGAAACTATCGACCGACCCCGTGTACTGGACCTTGACGAGATCGGCGCCGAGTTCCGCGGCGACGCGCGCGGCGTGGGAGACGATGGCGGGATCGTAGGGATCTTTGGCCTTTTCGCCCCGGGTGTACATCATCGCCAGGATTGGCATGCCCCAGGCGCGGGCCTGGGCGCAGGCGACGCCGAGTTGGCCGAGCATTTCCGGTTCTTCGTCAGCGGCGAGATTGATGTGGACCGAAACCCCGTCGGCGCCGCGCCGGAGGGCCTCCTCGACCGTGCACACGAGTACCTTGTAATTGGGTCTGGGTGACATGGAAGTGGATGCGGACATGTGGACGATCAGTCCCACGTCCCTGCCGCCGCCGCGAAATCCGTGTTCGACGATGCCTTTGTGGACCAGCACCGCGTCCGCGCCGCCTTCAACGCATTTGGCGACCGTCTCTCTCATATCTTCGAGCCCCTTGATGGGGCCGAGAGTGAGTCCATGATCCATGGGAATGACAACGCAATTCCCCGTGCGGCGATTGAGGAGCCGCTCAATGCGAATGGCCTTGCCGATCAACATGTCAACCTCCCTGCTTCTTTGATCAAACGAAATAAACCGAAATTCAATAGTTCAACATCCCGGGATGAAAGTCAATGAACAGCACGGTCACGGCAATTGCCGGTCAGTGTTCCTGCAAAGATCGGGGCGGGCACGGCGTGAGGCCGAGGGCGTCGCGCACCATCGTCACGGTGTCGCGCCATTTGGGGCTGAGAATCCGCCAGTCGGCGGGATCCATCACGCTCTCCCGCGTCTGGAGGCAAAAAACGGGCACATTCAGATCCCCGTATCTGGGATGGCCCAGGACCAGATCCTCCCATGGCACGCCCGACGTCACAACAAACTCATCGGTGTCTCTCGATTCGGACAACGACAAGGCAAATCCCTTGTAGACCAGCCGGCCATCCCGGCAACCGTATCGGCCGGCCTTGAGTGTTCCCGGACAGCGAAAGATTCCTTTTTGATTGTTGCAGACGATGATGTTGGATCCTTCGATTTCCGGCAAATCGGCGTTGTACCGCCGGATATCCTCCTGGGAAATGTCGAGTTTGAGAAACTCGGCCACATGAAAAAAACTCAGCGGCACCATATTTTTCATGGCTTGAAAATCGGCCAGGTACTGGGATTCGCCCACCAGCCGGGCATTAATCTCGCTCACGTAGACCGTGTCCGGCACGCCGCGGGAATCGAGCGTGGTGAGAAAATCAATCCCGAAATTTCCCCGGTAACAATTGTTCCCCATCCACCGGCCGACCCGGACCATGATGTCGAGGATGCGGGATTTAAGTTCCGGCGCGATGCCGCGCAGGGAGAAATCGGATCCGCTGTACTGGGTGGGGCTGGTGGTAACGGCCGGATCGCCCACGATCTGGACGCAGGGCTGGGAAAGAACAATTTCGCCGTTGCAAATCGACGCCGTGCAGTTGAGGCTCGGGCCGGGGAGGAACCGGGTGATTTTGACCTGGGTATTGGGGAAATGAGATCCGAGCATCCCGCGTTTTTCCTCGATCATCCGGTTGAAATCGTCCTCGGACCGGATGATGTCCGTTCCGTGCCCGGCCGCCGACAGCGGGACCTGGACGACGAACGCGCCCTCGTATTTGTCAGCCAGCTCGCGGTACCGGATGCCGGCAAAAAATCCGAGCGAGCTTTCCGGGGGAATGGGAATGCCGAGCTGATCGGCGCGCCAGGCCAGGCGGGCCTTGTAATCGAAATAGTTCTGGACGATGACGGGATTTTGCAGGAGGTGGAAGTTGCGTTCCTTGTGGAACAGGAACTCCTGGAGGTCGAGGGTGCTGTTGAAAGCGACAAAACATACATTTTTTTCATCTCCCCAGCCGGCAATGGCGCGGGAAATTTCCTCCTGGTGATCCTTGAGAAAATAAAGATCAAACGCATCGCTCGATCCCGGCCGCACGCGCTTGCCCCGCTCGTATGAAAACACTTTCGCGCCCCAGCCCTCGTCGATCCCGCGCCGAATATCGTCCCCATCATCGTCGCAGATGACCATGGAGACGTTGAGGAAGTGCGAGAGCATGTGAGAGTCGAGACCCGAGCCGCCGTAGTAGACGAAACGCTTATTCCGGAACCAGCTGCGGCGCGAGGCCTCTTTTTTCAACGCGGTGAGACCCGCCAGGGGAGACGCCGACAGCGCGGAAGTCATGGGAGGGTGGGGGTCAGAGCGCATAGCAGCGGTCCGGCCGTTTCGCGGGGTTGCCGCGGATCACGCGCATCGCCCGTTTTCGGGTATCGAACAGGACAGTCGCCAATGTCGCGTGATCGTTGCGAGGGTCGCCTGGGATGCAGAAGAAGCAGAACGGGGCGGATTCGCGGGATCCCAGGAGACTGCGGATTTCGCGGTCTCCGAATTTCGGCCGGCGCGAGATGAAATCGCGGCCGATCCCGTATCGGGTGAGCGTCCACTGCATGTGTCCGGGGCTTTCCATATCGATCAGGTCCGGGTGGAGGTAATGGTTGGTGTGCAAAAACACGCCTCGTGGCCGGCGGAGGGCCATGCGTTTGGCGGAGGTTTCGATATTGACGAATCGGCCGCCCTTAAAGAGGTTGATGCTCTGTCCGAACGACCGGTAATGGGCGCGGGCGATATGGATGGCGGTTCGAAAATCGGGCGCGTCGAGTATGGCGCGAGTGATGAACGTCCGCGGGATGCCGATCCTGCGGTCTCGCGGCGAGAGGTAATTGATGGCATGGAAGAGTCCGTGGGTATTGACCCCCGCGCTCATCCCGGGGAGATATCCGAAATACGCCAGGCACAGAAACCCGCCGCCGGTCGGATATCGGGCGCGGAGCACGTAGACGTCGTTCTGCCCCGCCGTCCAGTCTTCGTTATGTCCGACGAGATAATGGTGATTCCGGGGCACGACGACGGTGGAGCAATTCTCGGCCTTGCGGCTGTAGGGCGCGTCGATTTCGAGCAGTTCGATGTAATTAAGCGCGTAGATGTCGCGGAACGGCACGCCCGCGCCGTGGGCGATGCCGTCGAGTTCCTCGACGTACCGAGGAAACGCCCGAATACTGCGGGCCAGAGACCCGTCGATCGCCTCCTGGAGGCCGCCGAGCCGGCCGGTCCAGTTCGTAGCGAGGAGTTTATTATTGTGCCGCACGTAATGCCGGATCTCGCGCCGAAACCGCCGGCCGATAGCCAGGCCGATATCGTAATTGAATCCCGTCACGTCGAACTCGATCAAGGTGTTCATTGCCGCGGAGTCTAACCTGCGCACAGGGCGGTTGTCCATAGAGTAAGTGGTTCCGGGGAGATTGCGGCATCGTAATGGCTTTTCAGCAGTCAAAGGACGTGATAGCACATGGATTGATGGCTGGACCAGGCGCGTTGATTGAGGGGACGGAACTTCGAAAACGGTTTCAGACCGGCCGAGAGGTCCGGACGATCGTGGATTGTGTGACGATCCGTGTGGATGCCGGGGAATTCATCGCCATCCGCGGGCCGTCGGGCGTCGGCAAGACGACCCTTTTGCATCTTCTGGCCGGAATTCTTCCTCCGGAAGAAGGCCGTGTGTTTTGGAGCGGGACGGATGTGTACGCGCTAAGCGAGCCGGACCGTGACCGGCGGCGCGCGCGGGAGGCGGGAATGGTTTTTCAATTCCACCATCTTCTGCCCGATCTGACCGTCGAGGAGAACATCACCCTGGCGCTCTCTCTGGCGGCTGTGACAAAGGACACCCGCGGCCGGACCGCGGAACTGTTGGGCCGGCTGGGTCTTGAGGCCTTTGCGTGCAGCCGGATCGACCGGCTGTCCGGCGGTGAGCGGCAGAAGGTGGCGGTGGCAAGGGCCCTGGCGCACCGGCCGAAACTTATTTTCGCGGACGAGCCGACCGGCAATCTCGATGACCGCTCGGCCGATTCGGTGCTGCTTCTTCTGGAGGAAGCGCGCAAGACCGACGGGGTGGCGATACTTTTATCGACGCACAACCCGCAAGTCGCCGCCAGGGCCGACCGGGTTCTGGAACTTCAGTCGGGCCGCGTGCCGTGTCCGGGGTAGTTGTCGAGCGGCAGTTGCCGAATGAATAGCCGCCATGCTCTAATCATCCAGACAAGATTTCTCAAGAGACATTCGGGAGGTGTCCGATGACGTGTTGCATCCGCCGTGTCTGCGGCCTGGCGATCTGTTTATCATCGATTCTTTTTCCCGCGCCCGGGCGCGCGGACATCATCGATCAAACCGGCGTGGTCACCCAGGCCGTGGTCTACCGCCGGCAGGCCGAGGTCACGCGTGTCATCGAAGCCGATCTACCGGCCGGATCGCACCTGGTTCGGGTGCCGCTTCCGTCCCATGGCGAGGACGAATTCGTCCGGGCGCGGTCGGACGAGTCGACGCGGATACTGGAGATCAAAGTGGAGCGCGAGCACCAGGCCGCGGTGACCGATGATCAGATCCGGTCCATCGAGGACCGCATCCACGGGATGGAAGTGGAAAAGACCCGGCAGGACCACATCGTCGCCGGCGCCGGCGCCCGGCTCAATCTCTCCAAGGAGTGGAAAACGGCGTACAATGAAAAGCTTGCGAAGGAGACGCTCGCCCAGCCGGTTACGCCGGAGGCGTTCCGAAAACTGGGGGATGCCATTTTTGCCGAGCAGGTGGAATCTCACGGCCGGATTCTGGACGCGCGCGAACGGCAAAGAGAGATCGACCGGCAGCTTGTCGCCCTCCGGGCTGAATTAAACGAGATCCGGTCGCGCCGCAGCACCGTGATCCGGCGGGTCGTTCTGGCTGTTGACCGCAAGGCCGCGGGTCCGGCCCGGCTGGTCGTCGAGTATGCGGCGCCAAACGCCGGCTGGTCGGCCGACTACGACGCCCGGATCGATCCGGACGAGGATCAGATGACGCTTTCCTTTTACGGGCAGATCCGGCAAAACACGGGCGAGCCGTGGTCCGCCGGCGCGCGGGTCTTTGTTTCCACCGGCGATCCCTCGCAGGGCGCTCGAATGCCTACCCTGCAGCCGATCGTGCTGAGTCCGCCGGAAATTTATGAAGAGGCAGAACTGAGGACCTCGCTGAAATCAGAGGTGATGGAGATGTCGAAACCCGCCGCTGCGCCGGCCGCCGCGATGGAGCCTGCTAGAAAAATGAGACAGGTCGGCCGCGAATCCAGATCTCAGCAGGCATCGGACTTCGCGCAGGCGGGTGTATCGGCAGTTTTTGAAGTCCCGAAGTTGACCGATCTGGCAAGCGACGGAAAGACCCACCGGATCCTCATTGCCGAGATGGATCTGCCGGTAAAGCTGAGTTATCGCGCGACGCCTTCGCTTGCGGAGAAAGTCTACCTCTGGGTCGAAGCGTCGAACACCGCCAAGCATCCCCTGATCGCCGGGCCCGCGCAGGTTTTCGTCGAGGGCGCCTATGTGGGCCGGTCGGATCTGCCGACCGTGACGACGGGCGACACCGTTGAGCTGTCCGCCGGTGTGGACGAGCGGCTGAAGGTGAAGCGGGAGCGGCTGAAATCCGAGTCGGGCGACCGGATGTTCGGCAAGAAGATCACGCATCGGTCGGCCTGGCGTGTATCGGTGGAGAATTTCCGCGAGCGGCCCGCCGGCGTGACGGTGATCGAGCGGATACCGACATCGACACACGAGGACATCAAAATCGAGCTGGACGACGTTACGCGCGGCCACCAGATTGACGAAAAGGGCATTCTTCGCTGGACCGACACCGTCCGACCGGGCCAGAAAAAAACGTACGAGTACCGGTTCACCGTCACCGTCCCGCCGGGATGGGAATCGGTACTGGGGCCGGTCCGGTGATTTTTTGCGCGTGGATTTGCAATTTCCCGGAGGCCGATCTTAGAATGCCGGGAAGACTCGATCGGACCTCGATCTAAGGAGACGGCGATGGCAGGCAAAATATTTTTAAACGGCAAGTGGGTGGCCCGGGAGGCGGCGGTGGTGTCGGTGTTCGACCACGGACTATTATATGGAGACGGGGTATTCGAGGGCATTCGCGCTTATGGCGGCAAAATCTTCCGTCTCCGCGAACACGTCGAACGGCTGTTCGACTCGGCCCGCGCCATCCGGCTGGTCCCGCCGTACGATCCGGCAGGCTTCAGCGGCCATATCAAGTCCTCCGTCCGGGAAAATGGTCTCAGGGACGCCTACATCCGCGTGGTGGTGACTCGCGGCGTGGGGGATCTGGGTCTGGATCCGGACAAGTGTCCCAGCCCGACGGTCTTCATCATCGCCGGTTCGATCTCGCTTTATCCCAAGGAGTTCTACGACCAGGGCCTCTCGATCGTGACCGTGCCGACCCGGCGGAACGTTCCGGAGGCGTTGAACCCGCGGATCAAGAGCCTGAACTATCTGAACAACATCCTGGCGAAGATCGAGGGCAAGCTTGCGGGCTGCGTGGAGGCGCTCATGTTGACAGACTCCGGATTCGTATGCGAGTGTACGGGCGACAACATTTTTTGCCTCCGCAACGGCACACTCCTTACCCCTCCGGTCTACCTGGGCGCGCTGAAAGGAATTACGCGCGGCGTGGTGATGGAACTGGCCACGGCGCGGGGGTTGACTGTCAAGGAGGAGCCATTCACGCGGCATGAGTTGTTCACGGCGGAGGAAGTGTTTTTGACCGGGACGGCGGCGGAGGTGGTACCGGTGACGCGGATCGACGGCCGGGTGGTTGGCGAGGGCAAGCCGGGCATCCAGACGCGGGCGCTGATGTCGGCGTTCGGGGACTTGGTGATGCGGGAGGGAGAGGACGCGTATGCAGTGTAAGCGGTGCGGAAAGAATCCGGCCAAGATTCATTTCGCGAAGATCGTGAACAATCAGACGACCGAGTACCATCTCTGCGAGTCCTGCGCGAAGCAAATGAACATCATGGGCGCGAACCACGAGTTTCATCTCGAAAACCTCATCTCCGGTCTGTCTTCGGAGCCGCAGGAGCAGCCCGCGGCCGAGGAGTCGCGTCTCACCTGTCCGGCCTGCGGGCTGACATCGAGCGGATTTAAGCGGTCGGGCCGGCTGGGGTGCGTCAAATGTTACGAGGCATTCCACGACGAACTCATGCCGCTACTCCGGAAAATCCACGGCAGCGCCCATCACACGGGCAAGGTCCCGGCCAAATCGGCCGAATCGGTTTCCCACGGCCGCCAAAGAGACGTCAAACGGCTTCGCAAGGAACTGCGCGAGGCGATCTCCAAGGAGGAATACGAGCGCGCCGCGCGGCTCCGGGACGACATCCGGCAGATCGAGGTCGACACCAAGGTCCACATGGAGGGGGAAAAGGAATCATGACGCTGCCGCTGAACGTGGAAAACATCGGCCGGTGGATGAAAGCCGAGGGCGCGCCGGACGGAGACGTGGTTTTGTCCAGCCGGGTGCGGCTGGCCCGAAACCTGAACGGCCCCGCATTCCCGCACGTCGCCGGGGACGACGCTCTGAAATCCATCCGCCAGCAGGTATCGGCCGCAGCGCAGCAGAGCAAGCTGCTCAAGGGCGCGCACAAAATTCATCTGGATTTATTGAGCGATCTGGAAAAGCAGGTTCTGGTGGAGCGGCATTTGATCAATCAGCGGCTGCTCGAATCGAAGTACGCGTCGGTGATAGTGGAAAAAGATGAGGTCATATCCGTCATGGTCAACGAGGAGGACCATCTGCGGATTCAGGCCCTGGAGCCGGGTCTGGCCATGGTCGACACCTGGCGGATCGCCGACATGCTGGACAACGAGATGGAAACGAGCCTCGACTACGCCTTCCGGCCCGACATCGGATACTGCACGGCCTGTCCGACGAACGTGGGCACCGGCATGCGCGCCAGCGTCCTGGTTCATCTGCCGGGACTGGTTGAGACGAAGCAGATCGACAAGGTCCTCAAGGCCGTGTCGCATCTGGGTCTGGCGGTGCGCGGGTTTTACGGCGAGGGCACCGAACCCATGTCGAATTTTTTTCAGATCTCAAACCAGATCACGCTGTCCCGCGCGGAAGAGGAGATCGTGGACAACATCGAAAAAATCACCCGGCAGATCGCCTCCAAGGAGCGGGACGCGCGCAAGTGGCTGTACAGCGAGAATCACGTTCATGTCGAGGACACGATTTTCCGCGCATGGGGGGTACTGCGGCACGCGCGGCTGTTGTCCAGCAAGGAGGCGATGAGCCATCTGTCGAGTCTCCGGCTGGGGATATACTACAAGTTGATTCCGGACATCACGTCCCAGACACTCAACGAACTCTTCGTGCTCATCCATCCCGCGCACCTGTGCGTCTCCGCCGGCCGGGAGTTGACGGCGGAGGAGCGGGACGTGGCGCGTGCGGAGTTGATCCGGACGAGGCTGAGGATGAAAGTGTCATGACCGGGGGAGGCAATCATGTCCTATAAATTCACGGCCCGGGTACAGAAACTTCTGTTTTTGGCCCAGCAGGAGGCGGAGCGGCACAAGCACAATCTGATCGGGACGGAGCACCTGTTGTTTGGCCTGATCAAACTGGGGTCCGGCGTGGCGCTGGAGATCCTGAAGGACCTTGGGATCGATCTTCAGGACCTGGAAAACGAGATCCAGAACGTGATGAAGAATCAGAAGCGGATTTCCGAGGCGTCGGGGCTGGACTATTCGCCGAACGCCAAGAAGGTGCTGGAGATTTCGTCCGACGTGGCCAAGAGCCTGAAGAACGATTTTGTGGGGACGGAGCACCTGTTGATCGCGATTCTGGAGGAGGGCGAAGGCACGGGCGCGCAGATTCTCAAAAAATATCACATTGACGTCGACGACGTGCGTCTTGCGCTCTACGACCTCTACGGCCTCGGAACCGACGAGGTCCCGGAAAGCGCGGGCGGCGCGGGCGCCGGCGAGGCCCAGCAGCCCGTCGCGGCCCAACAAAAGGGCGCGGCCCCGCAGCGCAAGGGTGTTTCGAAGACCCCGCTTCTGGACGAGTTTGCGCGGGATTTGACCAAGCTGGCGCGGGACAACGAGCTGGATCCGGTGATCGGGCGGGACAAGGAGATCGAGCGGGTGATCCAGATTCTGTCCCGGCGGACGAAGAACAATCCGGTCCTGATCGGCGAGCCGGGCGTCGGCAAGACGGCCATCGTCGAGGGCCTGGCGCACAAGATCGTCGGCGGGAACGTCCCGGAACTGCTGCTCAACCGCAGGGTGCTGGCGCTTGATCTGCCCAGCATTGTGGCGGGCACGAAGTACCGGGGAGAATTTGAGCAGCGGTTGAAAAAGATTCTGGACGAGATCAAGGCCAGCAAGAACGTGGTCCTGTTCATCGACGAGCTGCACACCCTCGTTGGCGCGGGCGGCGCGGAGGGAGCGATTGACGCGGCGAACATATTGAAGCCGCCGCTGGCGCGGGGGATATTGCAGTGCGTGGGCGCCACGACGTTGGACGAATACCGCAAATACATTGAGAAGGACGCCGCGCTGGAGCGGCGGTTTCAGCCGATCACGGTGAACGAGCCGAACGTCGAGGACGCGATTCTGATTTTGAAGGGCCTCCGGGACCGCTACGAGGCGCATCATCGGGTGAAAATCACCGATGCGGCCATCGACGCGGCGGCGAGACTCTCCCACCGATACATCTCCGGCCGGTTTTTGCCGGACAAGGCGATCGATCTGATTGACGAAGCCGGGTCTCGGGCCAGACTGAAAACCACCCTCCTGCCGCCGGAGCTTCGGGCGCTCGAACAGGAACTCGAAAAACTTCTGATCGAAAAAAAAGAGGCGGTCGTGTCCCAGGAGTACGAAAAGGCGGCCAAAATCCGCGACGGCGAAAAAAAGCTTCGGGACCAGATCGAAAAAATCCGGAAGGACTGGAACAAGACCAAGGGCCAGTCGGACGCGGTGGTCGACACCGAAGACATCGCGGCTCTCATTTCGGACTGGACCGGCGTGCCGCTCACCCGGCTGACGGAAGCGGAGTCGGCGCGGCTTCTCCGGATGGAGGAGGAAGTTACCAAGAAGATTGTGGGTCAGGACGAGGCGATCGGGGTGATCGCCAAAGCCGTCCGGCGGGCGCGGACCGGGATGAAGGATCCCCGCCGGCCGACGGGGTCATTTTTATTTCTCGGCCCGACGGGCGTGGGCAAGACGGCGCTGGCGAAGAGTCTGGCCGGATTTTTATTCAGTGACGAGACGAATCTGGTGCGGATCGACATGAGCGAGTACATGGAAAAATTCAACGTGTCGCGCCTGATCGGTTCGCCCCCGGGGTACGTCGGATACGAGGAGGGCGGCCAGTTAACCGAGCATGTGCGTCGGAAGCCCTATTCGGTGGTATTGTTTGACGAGATTGAGAAGGCGCATCCGGACGTGTTCAACATTCTACTGCAGGTCCTGGAGGACGGGCAGTTGTCGGACAATCTCGGCCACACCGTTGATTTCAAAAACACCGTCATCATCATGACCTCCAACCTCGGCGCCCGGGACATCGCCATGGGCAAGCGGCTGGGATTTACCGGCGACGGCAAGACCGAGTTATCCTATGAGCAGATGCGGGACCGGGTGATGGACGAGGTGAAGCGGAAGTTCAATCCGGAGTTTCTGAACCGGATTGACGAGGTGGTGGTGTTCAAGACGTTGGACAACGCGGCATTGCTGCGGATTGTCGACATCATGATCGCGGAGGTCACCAAGCGGCTGCTGGAAAACAAGGTGGAGATGACCGTGACAGACAGCGCGCGGGCGCATCTGGTGTCGAAGGGAACCGACGCCAACTACGGCGCCAGGCCGCTGCGGCGCACGATTCAGCGATTCATCGAGGACCCGCTCTCGGAGAAGCTGCTCAAGCCCGAGAACACCGAACGAACCAAAGTCATTGTGGACATCGCCAACGACGAACTCAAATTCAATTTTGAGTAGAATCCCCTTCCATTCCTCCGGTCCGGCGCAGGTCATCCTGTGGGCCGGCGCGGCCCTGTTTCTTCTCGGGACTCTCTCTCCGGCCGTGGCGGACATTTCCAGGGACTTCAACACCGGCGTCTATCTCTACAAAAAGGGGGAATTCGATCTCGCCGCAAAATCATTCGAATTGATTCTCAGCAAGTACCCCGGCGTTGACCGGACGGACGAAGTGCTGTTCTGGTTCGGCGAATCGACCTACCATCTCGGCAAGCCGGCGGACGCGCTGGGCATCTACAAAAAGCTGATGTCCGAATATCCCCAGTCCAAATTCGCGTTCAAGGGCAGGCTGTCGGCCGGATATGCCGCGCGGAAACTGGGATTGAACCGCGATGCGGTTATTTTTTTCAACGACCTGGCCCGCCATCCGGAAACCGCTGACGATCTGGCGGTCGAGTGCCGGCTCATGATCGCGGACATATATCTCAAAGCCGGCGATGACCTGCAGGCGGAGCAGGAGCTTCGCGAAATTCTGACCATGCCGAAACTGCCGGCCTCCCGGCGGCAGGAGGCGGAGTACGACCTGGGTCAGCTTCTGCTCAGGACCGGCCGGGGCGAGGAGGGCCGGGCGGCCTTTGCGCGCGCCGCGGAGCGGCCTGGTCCCCATCAGGCGGAGGCATGGATGGCGCTGGGTGACGCCGCCTATGCGGAGGGCAAGTACCGGGAGAGTCTGGACTGGTACGAGAAGGTATTCAAGAAAGGCCGCGGCCTCACGGAAGATTACCGGGCGAGGGCGATATACAACGGCGCGTGGTCCTATCTGGGATTCGGCGAGCCGGAAAAGGCGCGGGCGCTGTTTGAGGAGGTCTACACCGAGAAGAAGCTGACCGCCGATCTTCGCGGCGACGCGGCGCTGAGACTCGCCTACCTGGACCGGGAAAAAAGCCGGAAGGCCGAGTCGGATGAGTATGCCCGCGCGGCCGAGCAGATCGCGACCGAGGGCAGTCTGGGCCGGTTGAAGGACGACGCGTTGTTGTTCCGCGCCGAGAGCGCCTTTTTGGAGAAAAAATTTGACGATTCGCTCGGATATCTCGCGCGGGTGGCGGACAAGGGATACCGCGTCCTTCGACTGACCGGCCAGATTTTTTACGAGAGCGGCCGGCCGAGGGACGCGGCGGGATATTTTGAGCGCGCGGCGGTTGCGGCGCCGACCCGGGAGGGTTTGAACCTGAGTTTGTTTGACGTTGCGCAGAGCCATTTCACCGCCGGCAATTTCGACACCGCCGTGGCCGCGCTGGGCCGGATCAAGGATCCGGCGCCGGGACTGGACGAGCGGCTTAAGCCCTTTCTGGCGGACGCGTTATTTCAATCGGGGAATGTGAAGGAGGCGGCGAAGCAGTATGACCGCCTGGCGGCCGAATCGTCCCGGGACACCTGGACGGCCCAGCGATACCGGTACTACACGGCTCTGGCGCATTTCCAGGCAAAAAGTTTCTCACAGGCTTCTAAAGTCCTCGACCGGTATTTCGATATCCTCGCCAGGGACTGGCGCCTGCCGGCGGGCGCGGATCTTTCGGTGATCCACGGCGATTCGGTCGCGGCCGCCGCCATGATTCTCAAAGGCGACGTACTTGCGGCCCAGGACAAGGCCGCCGACGCGGAGGCGGCGTATCTTCGCGCCGCGCAGGTCGCCAAATCAGCCGGCCGGGACAATCTTCATCTGGCCTATTCCCATCTCGTCGATTTCTCCATTAAATCCTCAAAAGACCGGCTCGCCGTCTACGTCGAGCAAATGGTTCGCGCCGCGCTTCTGCCGCCGGATACGCGGACGTACGCATTTGTGATTGACCGTCTGTATGAAGCCGAGCAGTACCGGACGATGATGAAATACACAGCGGAGATCCTGAAGCTGTTTCCGGCGGCGTCGGCGGTATTCGGAAACGCCGCGTACTACGAAATGATGGCGAACCACAAGCGCGGCGACCAAGCGGCTGCGGAGCGCAGTCTGGTGGATCTGTCGAAGTGGGTTGCGGAGAATCCGTTGACGGAGATTGCGGAGGAGGCGAATTTCTGGCGCGCGCGATTCGCCCAGTTTCGGAACGACCGCCTCACCGCGAAGGCGGCTTTCCTGGCCTATCTGGATCTTCACCCGCGGGGCAAGTATGTATTGGAGGCGCATTTTTCTCTCGGCCTATTGGCTCTGGAGGATGAAAATCCGGAAGCCGCCGACCGGGAGCTGGGGAAAATCCTGGCCGGCAGGACCACGGAGGAGATCCGCAGCCGCACGCTCCTTGCCGATGCCCAGTACAATCTCGTCTCCGTCCGGATCCTTCAGGAGCGCTGGGAGGACGCTCTCACGCTTCTGGAGACACTCTCCTCCGTCGATCCCTACAAATCCGATCCGGCGTTCCTCTACAAACTCGGATACGTCAACGTGACAATTGGCCGCCCGGCGGAGGCCGAGGCGCATTTTCGGAGCGTGATTCAGAAACCCGGCCCGCCAGGGCCGGCCCGGACGATGGACAACGCGATCCACGCTCTTTTTTCTCTCCTGTATCGGGCCGAGCGCTATCAGGAGCTGGAGATCGACTACAAAAAATTCGCCGACCGGGTGCGGGACAAGGGGATATCATCGAGCGTGAAATATCTGATGGGCATGACGTTTTTCAATCTGGACCGGTTTTCGGAGGCCATCCCGTTTTTCAAAAGCGTGAAGCTGCCGGCCGACACGGATCTGATGATGGAATCGGCGATGCGGATCGGCGACTGCGACTACAATCTGAAGCGATACAAGCCCGCTCTGGACCGCTACGCGTCCATCGCCGAGCAGGCGCCGGCCACCCGATGGGGCCGGGAGGCTCAATACGCGGCGGGACTGTGCAAGATCAAGCTGGGTTTTCCGGAGAGCGCGCTGGTGGGATTTGAGCGGTTTTTGCAGGAGAATCCCGATGAGCCGCTGGCCCGGGACGTGGCGATGGAAGCGGCGAGACTGTACGTCGGCCGCGGGGACGCGGACGCCGGGGAGCAGAAACTGGATTTTCTGGAGCGGCGCAAGCTGGACAGCCCGTTTTTGGAGGAGGTACTGCGGATGAGGATACGGATATGGCAAAAGCGCGGTGACGCGGACAAAGTCCTGACGCTGGCCCGGTCTCACCGCGGGGCCTACGGGCCAAACGTGGACGTGGCGATTGCCGCGGCGGACGCCGCGATCCGGCTGGAGCGTCCGCAGG
>CAZHRJ010000078.1:9211-14537 GCA_964534765.1 uncultured bacterium | reverse complement strand
ATGCCCAGCGCCAGCACCGAAATGATGGGCCAGACGGATCCCATGGCGATCAGGCAAAACCCGTCAAACCCGCCGACCGCTCCCGCAACACCAAGGCCGAGAGAAATCAAAATCGGCGAGGTGATATCGCCCGTGGTCACGCCGCCGCTGTCCCAACCAAAGTTGACGTACCGCTCCTCGCTGAAGATGGTCAGGAGGAGGACCAGCGCGTAACTGGGAAGGATGATCGCCAGGGTCGGCCAGCCGAAGATGATTTTTGCCACCCCGATGACCAACCCCATACCGACACCAATCCCGACCGAGTGCATCAGGAGATATTTTTTGAACGCGCCGGCCGTGATGTCCTCGACCGTCATCCCCAGCGTCACCAGGGCCGGTTCGGCCAGGGTCGCGCCATAACCGGCGACAAATCCGAATGCGATGACGATCAGCGTTCCCCAGAACGACCCGTACCGGCCGTCATCGGCGAGGTCGAGACTCGCGTCAAATCCTCTGTTCGAAAACGTAATCGCGGCGTCATGGCCGACTCTGTCGCCGAACGGATTGAGACCGGTTTCGAGGCCGATTTTAAATAGCATAAGACCGATGAGGGTGAAAACGACGCCGGTGATGACCTGATCGATATTCCGGATGTCTTCTCTCAACACGAATTTCTGGATCACCACCAGCAGCCCGATCAGGGGGATGATCACCTGTCCCGAGGCGAGAAAATTCCCGCCAATCAACGCCAGAATGTTTCTGGAAGACTCCGCAGCGCCGCCGGTCGCGGCCGCGGCGGCCTTGGAAAACTCCGCATATTCCGCGGGCGACATGAACGAATTCGTCCAGGAAAAATACAACGCCGTCAGGAGGACCATGACGATCGGCCAGATCGAGCACAGGGTAATGATGCCAAACCCGCTCATCCCGGAGTCACTCTTGCCCAGGGCGGACGCCATCCCGACGCCGAGGGCCAGGACCAGAGGCGCGGTGACGGTGCCCGTGGTGATCCCGCCGGCGTCCCAGGCCATGCCGAGGACCTCTTTGGCGTGCGTATCAAAAGCCGCGATCAGAGTGAGAATCACGGCAATGGACAGGCCCGGGATGATGGTGAATTTGAGCGACCAGCCTTTCACGAACCGGAAAATTCCGTTCATTGCGCCCAATCCCACGCCCAGAGACACGATCCAGAGCATGGATTCTGTCCGGCGGTTGAGAAAATCGTAGAGCAAGGGAGCCTCTTCATAAGGAATCTTTTCACCCAGAATTCGCAACGTCCCGATCGCCGGCTCGGCCATGTTGGCCATCGCGCCAAGGAGGCACGCGGCGGTGAGGATCACGGGCAATTTGGCTTTGGCCGGGAGAGTCGATCCGATATTTTCACCGAGCGGCATGACGCCGATCCGAAGACCGTCGATAAAAAACATCAGCCCCATGATGACGCCGCCCAGGCCCAGCGATATCCCGATCGCGTCCGGGATGGGCATCCGGAATACCAGTATCTGAAATCCGACCAAAAAAATGCAAATCGGCAGAACGGCCTTGACCTGCTCCACCACCTTGTCGAAAACATATGGCGCCACAATGGAGAAAACCAACCCCGGCGTCATTTTGACATGATAGGTAACCGCCACCGGCCCGGTGGGGGTCGACTGCTCAGAACCGGACATTGAACCTCCGAAACAAATCGTTTAATGGCGACCCACAAATCGCGAATACAGGCGATGGGGATACTTTATTCCGCGATGGGTGTCAACGGAAACGGCGAGAGATTTGTAACCCCTCGGGCCGACGGTATGAAAGCATTTACCACAAATGAACACGAATAGACATGAATGGTTTAAGATGCTTATCGCGTTGAGACATCACAGATGTCAGTTCCCGAAATGGATGGCCACAAAAGGCGACACAAAAGTCACAGAAAACTCATAATTTTGGTGTCTTCCTTCTGTTTTTTTGTGCCTTTTGTGGCTAAAAATGTGGTGTTGCTGTGTCAACCCGACAAGCATTTGGTTTTATATAGAGAGCATGTCTTTATTCGTGTTGATTAGTGTTCATTCGTGGTAACGGTTTCCCCTGTTCCGACCCCTTGCAGAGATTTTTTGTCGCCGTCTTGAAAAAACATCGCCTCTGATCGAGCATCAATCCCACGAAACCGAATAAGGAATATCAGGAGGGTGAGAGATGATCATCGAAAGCCACTACGAGGATTTGAAAACGCCGACGGGACCGATGCGGACCTATTTTTACAGGCCCGCGGACGACGCCGCGACGGCGTCGGCTGGCCGGCGGTGGGGCGGGCTGTTGCTCTATTCGGAGATTTTTCAACAGACTGGTCCCATCCGGCGTCTGGCGGAGACGTACGCCAGTGAAGGATTTCTGGTGGCGGTTCCGGAGATCTACCATGAGCACGAGCCGCCGGGGACCGCGCTGGGCTATGACGATACCGGCAAGGACAAGGGGAACGCCTACAAGCACAAAACCAAACTGTCCACGTTCGACAGCGACGCCCGCACCGTGCTGGACACGCTGAGAGCCAGTTCCCGCTGCAACGGGAATCTGGGCGTGGTGGGATTCTGCATTGGCGGGCACCTGGCGTTTCGAGCCGCGTTTCAACCGGATGTCCGGGCCACGACTTGTTTTTATCCGACCGACCTCCACAGCGGGACGCTGGGAGAAGGCAAGAACGCCGATTCTCTGCAACGGGTGAAGGATATCCGGGGCGATCTGTTGATGATCTGGGGCCGGCAGGATCCGCATATTCCGGGTGAAGGCCGAGCGAAGATCCACCAGGCGCTGGAGTCATCCGGCATTCGATTCACCTGGCATGAATTCAACGCCGAGCACGCCTTTATGAGGGATGAGGGCAGCCGATATGATCCCGCCGTGGCGCGGCATTGCCTGGATCTGAGCGTGGGGTTGTTTCACCGGAACCTGAGGTAGCTCTGTACATGGCCCGATCCGTTGTCAAAGACGGATTTTTCGGGTAGTCTGCGGTCGATGGGGCTGATCGAGAACGTCCAGGCGGCTGGCGTGGTGGGAGCGGGCGGGGCAGGATTTCCGATGCACGTCAAGCTGAGCGCGCAAGCCGAATATGTCATAGCCAACGGCGCCGAGTGCGAGCCGCTGCTCTACAAGGACAAGGAAGTCATGCGCCTGAAGGCCGCGGAGATTGTGAGCGGCGTGGCGCGAGTGATGAAACAGGTCAATGCGGCCAAGGGCATTATTGCGCTCAAGAAGAAGGCCCAAGACGCGGTTTCGGCCTTTGAGAAAGTGTTGAAGGGCCGGCGGGACATCGAGCTGTTTCTGATGGGGACCTATTATCCGGCTGGGGACGAGTTTGTTCTGGTCTACGAAGCGACGGGCCGGGTGATACCGCCGGGCGGGATACCGCTGAATGTGGGATGCGTGGTTTCCAATGTCGAGTCTCTGCTGAACGCCGACCTCGCCGACGACGCCGGTACTCCGGTGACTGAAAAATATCTGACCATCGCCGGCGCGGTCCGGCGGCCCATGACCTTGAAGGTGCCCGTCGGAGTGCGGCTGAGGGAAGTGGTCGAACTGGCCGGCGGGCTGACGCATTCGGACTGCGCCTTTTTAAACGGCGGCGCGATGATGGGCCGGCTGGTCTATGATCTCGACGACATCATCACCAAACCCTGCGGCGGGTATATCGCCATTCCGGTGGGACATTACCTGGAACAGAAGAAAGGCCGAAAGCCGCGCGCGTTTAACCGGATCGGCAAATCGGCCTGTGACCAGTGTTCCTATTGCACCGAATTCTGTCCCCGGTACCTGATCGGCCATCCCATCGAGCCGCACCGGGTGATGCGTACCCTCGGCCTGACCGGAAGCGGATGGAAGATCGAAAGCGATCTTGCGCTGGCCTGCGTTCACTGCGGCGTCTGCGGGCTCTTCGCGTGTCCCGAGGACCTCGACCCCCATGAAATCAGCTGGGACACCAGGGCCGAAAAAATAAAGGAAGGCGCCAAACCCCAGGCGTTCAATCCCCGCGGCTCATTCAAGCCGCATCCCATGTTTCAATACCGCCGGCTGCCGCTGGACCGGCTGGTCAGGCGCCTTGGCCTGGCCCAGTGGGACGTTCCGGCGCCGTACGTTGAAACAAATTACCAGCCCGACCGCGTGACTCTGCCGCTCAAACAACACGCCGGCCAGCCGGCCCGGCCGGTCGTGCAAGTGGGCGACCGGGTGAAGAAGGGCCAGCTGATCGGGGATATACCGGCGGGGCAGATGGGGGCGCGCCTGCACGCATCGATTGCCGGCCGGGTGGAGTCGGCCGAGGACGGTCAGATCGTTATTTCGAGAAACTGACTATACGGGAGGATGAGAGATAATGGCAGAGACATCGCCGATGCGTGAAGCGATCGGGATCATCGAGCTGTCAAGCATTGCGTCGGGATTCAAAACCGCGGATACCATGCTCAAAAGCGGCAACGTCGAGCTGCTTCTTTCGCGGACCATCTGTTCCGGCAAGTACATGGTGCTGGTCGGCGGCGAGACCGGCGCGGTGGAACGCGCGGTGGGCGCCGGCCGGGAAGCGGCGGATTACGCGCTGATCGATGATTTTATCATCCCGAACGTCCACGACAAGGTCGTGCCGGCGATTCGAGGGATGTCGAGCGTGCGCGAGACGGAGGCGCTGGGAATACTGGAGAGTTTCAGCGTGGCGTCGCTGATCCAGGGCGCGGACGCCAGCGTCAAGTCGGCGGACGTGGATCTGATAGAAATCCGTCTGGCCATGGCGCTGGGCGGAAAAGCCTTCGTGACAATGTGCGGATCGCTCGATGACGTCAACGCCGCCATCGACGCCGGAGCCGAAATCATTTCGGAAAAGGGCCTGCTCGTCAATAAGATCGTGATCCCGAATCCCCGGGGCGAGGTGTATCGGGAGATTCTATAGAATCAGAAGCTCTGAAAAAATTGATTTTTATCACGGAGGCCGCGGAGATCAGCCACGGAGGGCACATCAGGCCATGCACGAATGCGGCGATGAACAACGGTCTCAGAGTTCGGTGTCAATGTTTAATAGGCAAGATCTTTCACCCTCAGCGTCCCGTCCCGGCCGACGGTGGCGGCCACATACACTCGGCCCGACCGCACAGAGTTCAATTCCTCTTTCCGCTTTTCGCTGAAATAATATCGTTCGATGCCGTACACGATGCCCTTCCCCGTCCACGTCCCCATCGCCCACACTCCGTTTGTCGGCTCCGGCTGCGGCTCGTTCCGCGGCGGCGGGATCCGGACCGATTCGGCGATATGAATTTGTTGTTCGGAGCCGCGAATGACCGCTTTCGGTCCCGGCACCAGTCGCACGCCGACCCGGGCC
>CAZHRJ010000078.1:0-9201 GCA_964534765.1 uncultured bacterium | reverse complement strand
ATCGGAAGAGTGGCACGCAGAGCCGGGCCTGCCGGCCCGGCTCATCCGTCGGAAACCCAGGCAGATCGCGGATCTCGCCGATCCCGTATCGAAGGATCACCTTGAATAGGCGCGGCATCCTCACCAAGATTGCGGCCGAACATCCCGCCACTGCCGGCGCGATCAGCGCCCCCTGCGGAACCGGCGCAAGTGTCGCCCCGGTAAACCGCTCGTGAGGAACATGCCACAGATACGTCATCGCATAGTAGATGCCGCTGAGAAGGACGATCCCCCACCCCCTCCCGGCCGTCGAGACCGGCAACAGCATCTGTCTGCCGGCCCAAAACAGGGCGCACAGCGAGCTGGCCAGAAGAAACATCGCCGGCGCGGAGTGGACGGTGAAGGGCGTCCGATGCACTGTGCCGACCATCCATACATGGACCAGACACGCCAGCAGGACCCACATGGCGATTCGATCGCTCAACCCCTGTTTGGCCTGTACGAAGGCCCAAGTCCACAGAATCGGCAGAAGCGCCAGTGCTACGCCATAATTTTCGATCAATTGTCCAAACGTCCCTCGCCATCCGGAGCGACTCCAAGTCGGGTCGGCCGCCGCAAGAGAAATGAACGTCCCCGGATCGGATGCTCCGGCGAAGATCGCCGCGATCAGTCCGGCCGAGTGCAGAAATGTCACGGCCGTGTGTCGGGCCAGCACAACCAGCGGAAGGGTGATGACCAGCCATGTGATCAAGGGTTTAAACACGTCACCCGAAAGCTGGTAGATCTGCCCGTACAATCCGATCCCGCCCAGGGGGACGAACAGCCACAAAATCTGACAAACCGTCTTAAACGCCCTTCGCTCATCCGGTAGCCGGATCACCGCCTCGGCCAGAGCCGCCAGAAAAATCAGTATCCCCGCGATCTTGAAAAATCGCGGGATCAATTCCCAGTTGTACGAAATGACAAGACTGACGCCGGCGGCCACACAGACGGCACCGAGCGCGGCGAGCAAGGTAAGAGCTTTGACTTGACCTGTTTTTTCGGTTTCGGTTTTCACGATGGCGTCGGCCTGCTCGGCCGTGATCAATCCCTTCTCCGCCCACTGTCGGATTTTTGAGGCCAGCCACTCGGATTCGTTGAATTTCATATCCGTGTCATATCAAAGTCTGCGCGCCCGCGCACGCCGGCCGCCCGCTCTCCTCCGCCAGATGGCGCAGCGCCATCAAGTCGAGCTTGCCGGTCCCGAGCATCGGCAGTGCTTCGACGCGGATAAAATCAGTGGGTTTGGGGCTATTCGTAATGAGTCCATAGCCGGATGACTTTGACGGTTTTGATTTTGGATAAAACCTGGTAAACGAGGCGATGTTGAAAATTGATGCGCCGGGAATAAGCCCCGGACAAATCGCCTATGAGCTTCTCAAAAGGAGGAGGGGTCCGGAAAGGATTGGTTTCAAGGATTTTTAAGAGGTCTTCCGCCTTTTTCTTGAGGCCAGAAGCAGATAGCTTCTTGGCGTCCTTTTGCGCCTGTTTCGTATAAGCGAGATGCCGGCTCACCAGTGGAGCTTTTTGGATAACTTGCCGACGGGAGTCTTAAGTCCCCGACGGATGGATTCCCGCATGCCCGGAATGGAGAGAAGATAAAGGGTCTCCTGGATGGAGCGCCAATCTTCCTCTGAGATAAGCACGGCGTTGCACCGTTTGCCCGTAATTTGAACCGGCTCATGAGATACGGCGGTCTGATCGAGCAGCTTATAGAGTTTGGCCCTGGCCGTGCTGGCGGTCAGCGTGGTCATGATGTCCCTCCAGCATAAGCGTACAGAAAGACGTACGACATGTCAAGAGCTTTTTTGTGCCCTGCCGTTTGACACGAATAGAATTTCGTATTTCCTTGGATGAACCACTACAAAAAATCCTCAGTGTTCTCCGTGCTCAGTCTCCGTCAACTCCGTGATGAATTTTGTTGATTTTCTCACTCGCTCTCACTCCTCCGCCCAGTTCCCGTCCCAGTCGGGGGCGGGCGGGTGTTTGCGGAGATGGGCCAGCCGCTCGATGTATTTGATGGCGGGTCCGTCTTTGGGATCAATTTCCAGAATCGCCTTGAATGCCGCTTCGGCCTTGTCCCAGTCCATTGTCAGATAAATCCGCCGCGCCTCGTCAAATTTTTCCCGCACCTTGAATTTATAGTCCGGTACCACACAGTGATCGGCCAGAAACTCATGAAATTGCTCCGCACGGGCCGGCAGGACGGCCAGGAAGGGATCCACCTTGGACCGGATCGCCCGCATCTGCTCTTCCGCATGCGCTTGGGCCGCCGCCTTGCCCGGACCCTTGCCGCCGTCCAGGAGGAGTCCCTTAAGATGCTCCGCCAATTCGTAACCGACTTTATCCGCCGCATTGGGGAATGAGATGCGCTTGATGCAGCATTCGACGCGTTTCTGATACGTATCGACGCGGCGGGACAGCTCATCAAAATCCAGGGTGTCGATTTTTTCCCAGAAATTTTGAATCACCACCTGCTCCTCCTTGAGCTGAATCTTCCAGCCCATCAGGAGTTTCAGCCAGTCCTCCGTCACTTTCTCATGCTGCTTCTTCAGTCCCGAGATCTCGTGCTCCGTCGCCGGGTCGGCCACCTTCGATATCAGGGCCGGATCGTAGGCCCCCAGAACCTTTTCGAGATCGGCCAGCTCCTCCCGCAAGGTCAATAGAGCGGCGATGTCGGTCGACTTGATGCACTCCATGGCCAGCGGCGCCAGCTGCTCAAAAAGCGCGCGGGTGTCCTTGTAGAAGGGTCCTTCGACCAGTTTTTTTTGATCCCAGTAATAGATATACCCGAGAATTTTTTCGGGCGTGAGTTTGCGCCAGGCATCAATAAACAGCGGCGGTACCGGCCGGCCGGACCAGTACTCCATGAATTTTTCCCGCCGCCATCCCATCAGTTCATACACGTCGTGCGGGTGGCCCCCGGGCCCCATGAGAACTCGGTCGAGATGCCGGACCTCGACGTGGGCATGGGCCTTCTCCAGCGTGAGCGGCCCGATCGCGATCCAGGTTTCATAGAGTTTGTTGATCGGCTCAAGCTCCTCCGCGATGGTCACGGCCTCGCCCATGACGGTGTACTGCATTTTCTTTTCCGATCCCATATTGCCGGCGGCGACAATGCCGGTATTGACGCCCATGCGAGCGGTGATTTTGACGCCGTATTTGAGTAGAAGCAGGCGCTGAATGACGGCGAGATCCTCCTGCTGGAGGAGGGCGGCGTAACAGCATTTCCAAGGGTGGTTCGGATCGGGTATGGGCACGCCGAAATCGGCCTTGATGGCGTCTCCTTCGTATTTGTCGACGAATCCGTCAAAATTCATGATGATGTTGCTCATGGGTGTGAGATAGATGTTCAGAATATCCGCCAGCTCCTGAGCGGTGACGCCTTCGGAGATGGTGGTGAATCCGGAGACGTCGGAGGAGAACATGGTGGCCTCGTGTTTTTCTCCCGCCAGGCGGAATTTTTCCGGATGTTCCTCCATCATTCGCAGGACCTCGGGCGAGACCATCGCGCTAAACAGCGTGCGGACCTTCTGCCGCTCCCGCTGCTCCTCGACATATCGGTAGAGATTGCCGCAGACGTAGGAAAGGACAATGGTCAATACGGGCGAGACAATCGGAATGATGACGCCGGGCCCCATGAAAATCAGCCAGCCGACTCCGGTGTGCAAAAGCGCGGTCAGCAGCATGACGACAAACCCGAGCATCGGTCGGACGTGGAGGACCAGCCAGGTAATGCCGAAGGCGTAGACGAGGATGTAGAGGTACTCGACCCATGACGCCTGGGCCTTGAGAAACTGTTCCGTGACGATGGTGTTATAGGCGTTGGGCTGAAGCCCGAACATCTGGTATCGTTGCTGATAGGGAGTGGGATTGAAGGCGTTGAGTCCGGTCGCCGTGAGGCCCACGAAAATCGTGCGGCCGCCGAATTCTCTGGGAGAGAACTTGATTTCAACGCCGCTGACGTCGATGATGCTGGGATCCATGAAATGGAGAGGGCGCAGATCGTTGATTTTTCCGCTGGCGTACGCATAGACGGTCCGGTCGAATCCCTCACGGAAAATGTCCGTATCTTTGATGTCGAGGCTGAAGAGAACGGCGGTATAGTCCGGTGTCTGGCCGGTTCTCATGATTTCCTCGGCGCGCTTGTTGACGGAGACATGGTTCCACCAGTATCGGAGGACGTCGCCGGGTTCGGCGCCGATGCTGGCGAGAAAGGACTCGTACGTCGCGCCGCGGTCGATCATGAAATCCATCAGCCAGATGATGAGAATCTGCTGGGTCATCGACTCGGTGATGGCGGGGGAGACGAGTTTCTGGCGCGTCAGGAACTGATGGAGTTTTTGCATGACCTCCTGGGGATTATCGAATCCGACCTGGAATCTGCGGACAAATGACTTGGCAATCCGATGGGCGTAGTGATAGGCGATGACGTTAAAGGGAATATGGAGGAATGTTTCCTGATAGGCGCCCGTCCAGTTGACGATCATGTTGCCCTGCCGGTCGATCGGGACGCGCACGGTCTTTTTTTTGCCCGGCATCTCGATGTATCGGCCCGGTTTGACGATGAGGTCCCGCAGCTCGCACTCAAAGTACCGCGCGGCCATGGAAAGGGCGATGCTGGGATAGAGCCGTCCGTCGTACCACACGACCAGAGGCGTGCGGCGGACGATGCCGTCGGCGTCCTGAATAATCCGGGTGAACCCGGCGCCGCCCATGCGGCGTGACACGGGATCGGCCACAGGGACGACATCGGCGGCCATCAGGAGCGATCCGGGATCGGGCCAGGGAATGGAAAAAGTATCCATGGAGTCAATCGCTATTTTCTTGTCACTCGAAAAATTGACCTTGTAGTCCTCCGTCATCTCCCGGATGGCCGCGGGTTTCCCGGCGATATCCCCCTCGGGAATGGTGAACGCGCTCCCGATAAAGGTGTTCGGGAACCGTTCCATCGATTTCAGAAACCGCTCGTTATAGTCCGGCATCAGCTCAATCACTTCCCGCCGGAAATCCACGCCCTCGGCCCCGGCCGGCGGCGCGGATGCGATCTGCGAAACGCTGAGGGCGATCTGCCGCGCATATTCCTTCTGGACGGTAATCGTTCCAAGCTCGTTGTAATACGGCTCCACAAAGGCGATGCGGTTGCCGCCGTAGAGCCTCAAATAGTCGAGCACCAAAGCATGGCGGTCCCAGGTCCAGGGCCAGCGGCCGATCTGGTCGATGGAAGGGTCGTCAATATCGACCGTGACGATCTCCGTGTCAATCGTCGGCGCCGGCCGGTACGTATAGCGCATGTCGACGACGAAAAGCTCGTTTTTATCGAGGACGTCAAACCAGACCAGCCCATAGACAACGGCGGCCACGCAAAGACCGATCACCATGGATTTGGCGACGCCAAACTGAATCTTCTTCTGCGGTTCCGCCACGGTCAGCTGCTCATTTCTTCTTCTGCACGAATTCGCCCTGCCACTTGTCGCCCGGCGGATCGACCTTGTATCCCGCCACGCGCTCCACGTAGGTCTTGGACGGCCCGTCATCCGGCAGGATCTCAAGGGCGGCGCGGAATTTGACCAGAGACTCGTCCCAGCGGCGTTCCCAGTGAAGCTGCACCCCCTCGACAAACAGTTGCCGGGCCTTGCGCTGGGGTTCGGTGATGGACCCGACGACCGACATCATCTCATGATAGTCGCGGGGGGCCGCGGCGAGCGAATTGTAAAAATCCTCGGCCGCCTTGCGGTATCCCTCGCGGCCGGCGTCGACCTGTTCCTGTGAGACCGGCGGCATGGCCGCGTCGGACGTTTTTTCAACCGCTTCGTGGAGGTCAACGATGAACCGCTCCATCAGGGATTCTGTCTCGGCGTGAAAGGAGAGCCGGGTTTTCAGTGTCTGAAGTTTCCCGGCCAGAGTGGCCGCGCGGGAATAGGTCGACTCAAACTGCTCGTACACCACCTCATTTTGCCCGGCCAGCGTGCGGCCGCCTTCGATGGCCTCCACGATGGTCCTGCTGAGGGCGATCCACTCATCGAGGATGACATCCCAGGATTTTCCGGAATGGCTTTTTCCGTTAAAGGATTTGCCGAGCAGCCGGCCGGCCTCTGCGCTGATGGACTGGGCCTCGTCACGATATTTCTGAATTTCGAATCGGCCGTCGAGTTTGATCATGGACTCGGCGGCGGGAATCTGGGATTCGAAAAATTCCCGGATTTTGGGGATGCCGGGGTGCGAAAACGATTTTTCCCGCAGCTGCCAGAACCGCTGGTACCCGAAAATTTTTTCCGCCGGGCATTTGGACCAGCGGGTAAGCAGGGACGGCGGGACGGGATCATTTTGTTTGAGTTTGAGATAGGCGGCCGGCTGCCAGCCCTGGACTTCAAAAATCGTGGTCGGCTTGGTTTTTCCCTTGGCGAGCAATTTATCCAGCATCCGGATTTCCAGATGATCCTGGACGAGCGGGACGGTGGGCTCTCCGATGATGACCCGAGTGTCATAAATGAGGTTGGCGGGCCTGAATCGCGCCGCCATGTTGACGGCGTCGCCCATGACGGTGTACTGCATTTTCTTTTCGCTGCCCATGTTGCCGGCGGAGATGTATCCGGCATTGATTCCCATGGTGACATAGACATCGACCCCATACCGGGCTTTGACGAAAAAGAGAAACGACTCGATGTCCTGCTGCTGCTCGACGGCCGCGTAACAGCATTTCCATGCGTGGCCCGGGTCGTCCAGTGGGACGCCGAAATCGGCCATGATGATGTGACCCTCATATTTGTCGATATACCCCGCGTAGTCCATGATGATTTCGCTGGTGGGCGTCAGATAGATGCTGAGGATGCCTCCCAGTTCGTCGGGCGCGACGCCCGAGGTGACTTTGCCGAACTTTTCGATGGCCGAGAAAAAAGTGGTGGCGGGTTTCCGCATGCCCGTGAGAGAGAACCGGTCGGGATTTTCCTCCATCAATTTGAGCACCGCCGGAGACACCATGGCGGAAAAAATTTCGCGGACCTTGCCCTTTTCGCGCTGGGCCTCCACAAAATGATAGACGACAATGACCACGAATGTCAGCACGATCGCCAGCGTGGGTTCCACCCAGTATATCCACTGCCCGTACTTCGTGAATGCCCAGCAGACAACGCCTCCGTAAGCGCCCGACATGAGGAGAACGGCCAGAAACCCGATAAAGGGTGTGGTCACCGCTCCAATCACGGCGGTGACGAGGGCGAAAGACAGATCAAGCGGATATCGCCAGGCTTTCACGGGGAATTTCAAGAACTGGCGGCTGAGAATGGAGTTGAGCGCGTTGGAGTGCAGGCCAACCATGGGAGAAACGCTTTCGTAGGGCATGGGGTTGAGATCGATCGTGCCGACGCCGGTGAGACCGATCATGAATACCTTCTTTTCGATATCCACCGGCGAAAAATCAATCGTGCGGCCCTCCTGGACAACCCGCCGGGGCGGCGGGAAAAAGAGAGGCTCCACGTCGGCCAGACGCTGCCGGGCGGCGAACCAGGCCACATTTTTTTCGATTTCACCGCGCCACCGGTCATTAAGGCCCGCGGCATTCACCGGCCGGCCGGCAGCCGCCTGAATGCCGATATCCAGGGCCTGGAGGATGGAATCGGCGGCCGGGACCGCGGCGGCCGAGGGCCATGCGGCCAGAATCTGCCGCGGAGATTTGCCGGCGCGGATCATGGGGGCGGCGACGTGAGCGAGGGCGACTTCATCCGCGATCCGCCGGGATTCCCGGTCGGTCACCATGACCTCCTCATCGATGGACTGCGTAATTTCGCGATGGAGCGCGTCAAAAATCGCAGGCTCGGCCGCGAACTGCCGGGCGATGGATTTGGCGGTGTAATAGGCGTAATACTCGGAGACCAGCCGGAATGAAACATGGAGGAACCGATCGTTGAACGGCCCGGCCCAGTTCATCAGGAGCTGTGCGTTTTCATTGACCGGGATGCGAATGGTTTCGGTTTCGGTCCGGCCCGGCACCAGCGCGCCCGGGATCTTGACCACGTCTCCCGGGCGGATTTCCCACTGGGACATCGGCACGCCCAGGACCCTGGACAACATGACACAGCCAATCGACGGATAGATTCTGCCGTCGTAATACATGAACATCGGATAGAGCCGGACGGTGTGGTCCAGGTCTTTGACGATCTGCGCGAATCCGGCGCCATGGGACGCCCGGGCGAGGCTGGAAAGGGGCGGGACGACATTGATCATTTTGAAAATCTTTTTTTCCAGAACCGGAGTGGTATCGATCGTATAGGGCTGGAGCGCCCCCATGGCGGAGCGTTTTTCATCCGTCCAGACTTTCTTTTCCTCCTCGATCGCCTCGCGGATCCGGGAGAGGCCGCCGACGGCGATGGATTTATCGGGTTCCTGAACGAAATAGCCGAGATAAATGTTTTCCGCGTGACCGATTGTTTTTTGGAATTCCATATCGTAGTCGCGAATGGCGGTGCGCAGAGTTCTGCCGATCTGATCCGCCGCGGGCCGCGCGGAGGAGGAGCCGATGGACTGGATGAATCCCTTGAGACGCCGTTCGACGACGACGATGTCATTTTTTTCAGAGAAAAAGACGTCGTATCCGGCCGCGGCGGCGTCATAAAAATCCATGACGGTCACGAGCGCGACCTGGCGATGCCTGGGCCAGGGCCAGCTGCCGAAGAGAGCCAGAGAGGCGTCGTCGTAGTTGATCAGCGCGACGTCCGGATGAGCCGGGATGGCCGGCCGGAGGCGGTAGCGGATATCGAGACTCAGGAGTTCGGACCGCGCGAGGAGCCCCTTATCGGAAAATCCAAGGAGGATGACAATGATCCCGCAGACCAGCCCGATGCCGGCGCCGATTTTGAGAGACCGGAGATATTTTCGCAGAGCGGCGCGGCGCGCCGCGACTTGAGCGAGTGAGGGGGCGGATGAGGCCATGGGTCAGGGATGGGAGAGCGGGTTGTCGGGACCGGTCCCGTCGATTTCTTCCCAGGCGTCCGAGTAGCCGTCCCTGTCGGAATCCCGGCCGATCCGCTCTCGTCGCCTTACGGCATAGGGATGATAGGCGCTGGTTTCCGCAATTTTCGCGTAGTCTCTATCGGCTTCCTCGAACTGATACATGCCCTCCCGGCACCGGCCATAGTAGAAATAACATCCGAAAATAAACTCCTCGCCCTCCGCCAGAATCTCCCG
>CAZHRJ010000077.1:0-14850 GCA_964534765.1 uncultured bacterium | reverse complement strand
TTAACCTCGATCTCGACGGAGCCCAATTGGCAAACTTGGGGGAAAGAAGGTGGGTGAGTTGACGTTATTTCAGAGGAATCGATGGAAGCTTTTTTAATGTCAGGTGGGCTGGGTCTATCGTCAGGCCTGCTGATTCTAATACGGTTACTCCCAAGATGGGTTCACTATTCTCCGGTCCAAAAATAACCCGGCCTGCCGTGATCTCACCCATGACTTCGATCATGGCAAGTCCGAAGGGGTATTCCTGAACCGTGCCGTCAGCGAGTTCATATTTTTTCGTGCCGGACGGTTCTATACCCATTTCGCGGAGCCGGGAAGCCGGAACCAAGGAATCCGTCGTCCCGGTATCCACTAAACACTTGAACGTCCGGGCGGCCTTCCCGTTCGTCATGGATGTGATTGCCACATCGACGTGTATCAATCCCATGCTGGAAGTATAGACTGGAAACAAAAGGAAGGCAAGGACGGCCACTGCCCAGATTCGGGCAGACTGTCTCATAGCTTTTCCAGCAGAAATTCCACGTTGAATTTCAGCAGCAGATACGCCTCTTCATTGATGTGCTTGCCGCGCAGGGCCGCGATGTCCTTGGGAAGCCCGCGCAGAATCTCGCGCGCGGCGGAAAACCGGCCCTTCTGGCAGTGAATCCGCACCAGGTTCAGCTTCTCCGCTATCGTCTTCGCCTCGCCCAAGAGCGGCGGCAGGCTCGTGTCTAACGCCGCCGGCTCCTGCGCGCCCCGCTCCCGCATGTCGTGCTTGATCCACCCCAACGCAGCCGCTTCGCGCACTTGGCCGATCAGGTTGAGGATGAACGTGTCGCAGATGACGGCTTGATTTACAGGCGGTACAATCGGTCCCAGTGTTTTCCCACGAATAGAATTGAACTCGACCTTTGTGCTTTTGATAAATGTATCGTCGTCTGCGCAGTCTTCAGGAAGCTCGTCGGCATCTGGAATTTCAGCCAAGTTAATATGTGTTATGGCCCTGTAGTCCATCAGGCCGGGGATACTCTTTGCCGTAAATTCAAACCCGTTTCATGTCCGACCCGGAGCAAGTTGGGTGTTTATTTTTTTAGCCAGCCAAAAAACACCCGGCCCCAATCCAATGAATTTCCAACCACTAGGAGAAGAGGTTGAACCAAATGCCGCGGTCATTCCAAATTCTTCGACTGCCCTTTCACTAACTGGGTCACTAGCCAGAGAGTATTTATATTTCAGTTCATCTAAATTTTGTTCTATCGAGACCGTTACAGACAACTGCGCCCGCGCGGCCGATGGGTATACGACATTACAGACTGCATAAGAATAAATCACCAGAGTGAACATCAATGGGAAGCAAAGTGACAAACAAAACAGAAATTTTCTCATGGCCTAATTGGTGTAAATATGGAAATGATCAACGCCGCCCGAAGAAGTAGTATGGACGAGCGGTGTCCGGCCGGTCACCCTGCGGATGAATGCTTTCAACTGGACAGCATCATCCGGGGACGATTCGATCCCGCAAAATCCCACATCGGCATTTTTTCCCACTCGATGTTCTGCATGGGGCTTCTTCCAGTTATTTTTATAATCGAATAATCCCCCATATCCCTCACTGGCATCTCCAACGCCGATGTCGTTTATTCTCAGTCCGGGGGTTGGTATCGGACCTTCTGTATTCCACGAGTCAGAAATATTTTCTATAGCCGTTATCATGGTCTGCGTCCCCCAATGATTGTGTTTATGTGCAGAGGTTACAACTGAGCCATTGCATCGGGTTTGGTCCTGAGCACCCACCAGCTCATAATTGATGTTCGCACCCGGAGCATCTTCTAAGTTTTTGAGATTTGGCACCTTAACCTCGATCTCGACGGAGCCAAGTATGCACGCGCCGAAGAAGAATTTGTGGCGGGACAATTTACCGAGGATGCGCTGTTGGATGTCGCCGTCGATTCCGGGTGATTCCGCGTTCAGGATGTCCTCCCCGTCGTCTATCAATTGATTGTCCCACCCGCGCGCCTCAAACCGGTGCCCGACGCTCATCACGTACACGCGCACCCGCTCCTTGCCGCCAAACGGGCCCGGCGTGTACGTCACCGTCACTTCTCCAACCGATGAATGATGGATCGCTCCGCCCTGAATCGTCCCCACCGGCAGTCTCGGCCACGTCGCCCATTCCCCGGCCGCCAGCCCCGCCGGGCCGCTTCCGTCCAACTTCTCGTGATGCCCGGCATCGTGTCCGCCACTGCCCGCTTCACGCTCCACCAAAAACGCCGCACGAAAGTTGTGCCCCACTGGATTCACGCTCTTTACCTTGATCGTCACCGTCTGATCCGGCTGGCCCGATAGACCGCTCGGCCTCACCACCGCCGGATTCGGCGGCACCTCCAGCAACATGTCCACCACCTTGATGTCCAGTGTCCCGCGCGCCACCCGCCCCGTCGGGTTGCCCGGGCTCTGATACGGGCCATCACTATGCGCGTACCACACCGCATTCAACTGACGGTCTCCCACACTGGGAAATGAGATCAACTGTATGTCAAACGCCGACACGTCTCCCGGCGAAATCTCCTGAACTTCTTTCTCGACCAAACTCTGATCGAAGTAGTCTCCCGCAGCGCTTTGACGCCACCGGTAATAATCCTCCAGCGGCCCCGGAACGCTGGATCCTATCCCGCCCATGGATGCCACCATTATCGGCGGCGGCGCCGACCTCATCTCCATCGCCGTATACCGCAGTCGCACTTCCAATTCCTCCGACTGGTTTCCATCCGGCACATTGGATTCATACCTCCCGATTCCGTTCAATGGAACCAGTCTCGACCCTCTCAAGTCCACGAACATCAGCGGCTTCATGTTCCGCTCTCCATCCAAACTCAATATCCCATACCGAACCTTACATGTCCCGCGCGGGTCGGCAACATATACACCGCTCAATGGCGCCCACACCCATCGGGTCAGTTCCAGAGTCCACGTCAAATTCTCGGGCTCGTCGACCATACCGGCGTCGATGGCCATTGTTCCGTAGGCTTGGTCAACGTAGACCATTTTTGTCGACTGCACCACACCGGAGACCACATCGCCCAACGTGCAATAGTCTTCCACGTTCGGATCAAGGCCGCACATCAAAAAAGGGTCGACCCTTCGGAAATTCAGCCCGGAAGGATGTTTTGAATTCGGGGGAGTGGATCAGAAGAAAATAAAAATTTACTTCGCCACCTCATCCATGGGGACGAAGAGTGCTGGGACCATCAGTTCGTCGAGGCTGAGTGATCCGTGGTTAGCGGCGGAGAATCTCAAATGGTTATCCTCCTCCGGAGGGGAGAACTCGACCCGAAGTTTGACACCCGGGTTAAGAAGCAGGGTGTAATCGCCCAATCGACCGCCGTGAGGCGGAAGAGGCCCGGCCCCGCCCGCGAGACGCCAGGAGGTATGGCGCGGTACGACCGTCGCCTTGCCGCGGCACCGGTCGGCCAGCCATTTTTCGAGCGGCGGATTCGGGAAGGACTCGCTGTAGACATGGGCCAGCCGGCCGGAAGTTCCGATAGCGCGGAGTCCGGAAGATTTTTTAAGCCGCTGGATTTCCTGAAACGGGAAGTGAAGGATTCTGCGTGGGACGAAGGTATTTTGACCATGGTCGGACACCAGAACAAACAGCGTCCGCCGGCGGACCGACACCGGGAGGTGATCCGCGAGCCATGCGACGCCCTGTTCAATGTTTCGAATGGAAAACATGGCCTGAGAAGATTCTCCGCCGAACTTGTGCGTGCTTTCGTCAACGCCATGCTGATAAAAATTGATGACGTCCGCGCCGGCGCGAAGCAAATAATCGACCTTGCCCAACCCCTCGATGTATTCCTCATATCCCTCCCGCCGGATTTCGGCCGGGTAGATCATGTCGGAAATACCGGAATGAAGGATGGGATGGGGCGACAGATGCACCGCCTGTCTGCGGCCGAGGAATTGCGCCGAGAGGAGGGAGGGCGAGCAGAGCCAGTGTCTGACCGGCAACCCGACGCCGGTGATCGGCCGGCCAACATCGGGTATGACCATTTTCAACACGTCGACGAGGCTGCGAATTTCCTCGAAATAAATCTTATGGCCCAGAATGCCGTGCCGGGCCGGCGGCACGCCGGTATAGATGGAGCAGAGGGCGGTACTCGTAATTGATGGAAAGACCGAAGTGAGCGGGAGGCCGTAAGATTTGAGGAGCCGCGCGAAGAGTCCGCCGCTTTTTTTGCAGGCGGCAAGTCCGAGGGAATCGAGGAAATAGAAGAGGAGCTGGGTGTATTTTTTCCCGCGAATCCAGGGGACATGCAGGAGGTGATACGCGACCGGCATTCGAATGCCGATTGCCGCAAGCGCGGTGGGGAGAACAGACGCGATGCTGCGAAAATAATCCGGCGGCACCTGTCCGGTGCCGATATGCCGAAAGAAGTTCATCGGGACGTCCCGCGAGAGGATGCCGGGGGCCTCGTGTCCGGCGCGACGACCTCCTCGCCGGGCCGAAGCATCCCGAGGCGGTCGCGGGCCATTTGTTCGATGGTAGCGGGATCGGACTCGAGTTTAAGGACGCGGTTTTTGAGCATGTCAGATTCTTTCCGAAGCCCGGCGATTTCGAGTTCGAGCTGTGAGACATGGGATTCGTAAGACCGGCTTTTTTTCCTGTAGACGACATATTCCTTGGCGACGATCATGAACGACAGGATGAGAAGGGTATTCAAGACAATCCGGACATGTTTGGCGTCCACGGGACATCAGCCTCTGCCGATCAGCCTGCTCAGCCAGGTGCCCTTAACCCTGGATATCCATAGCAAATAGGTCGCCGTACACGCGATGGACATCGCCCGGAGGACCAGGTAGACCGAGATGCCCGTTCCGGGAAAAGTCGGCGTCATCGAAAGATACTTGAGGAGGTAGAGCGCCGTCAGAAAGGTGAATGTACCGGTGAGCGCGAGGTAATAGGGTTTCTGTTTTTTTCTGGCGAGTATCAAAAAAGCGGCACCATGAACAATGAACGTCAGAACTAAAAACCCGTACAGAACCCTCATCCGACCCGCCGGCTCACACAATCCCGAACAATGATTTTTATGCGGCTCGAGATTTAGCCGACCGAAGCACCCTGAGGACCTTCTCCGGAGTGAAGGGGATGGCTTTCAAACGAATCCCGCAGGCGTTTTTAATGGCGTTGCCGATCGCCGGCGCGGGCCCGTTGATATTGATCTCAGCGATGCTCTTGGCCCCGAACGGCCCGGTCGGCTCGTAAGAAGGGACGAGGATGGTTTTCATATCGGGCAGGTCGCGAGTGGAGAAGAGTTTGTAATCGAGGAAGCTGGCGTTGACCATGGCGCCCCTGGCGTTGAATATGAATTCCTCAGTGAGCGCATAAGATATCCCGTTCATCGCCGCGCCCTCGGCCTGGCCCTCGGCCAGCCGGGGATGGATGGCGACGCCGCAATCGACCACCATGACGTACGTGAGGAGCTTGACCAGCCCGGTCTCCGTGTCGACCGCGACTTTGCAGAAGTGCGCGGCGAAAGGGGGCGGAGAGACATAGGAGACGTGAGATTCCGTGGCCTGGATCTGGAACTGGTTGCGGGAATAAAGCGACCTGAGGGAAATGGCGCGATACGACAATTTCTTTTTAGTTTTTCGCGAGACCACATGCCCGGCGTCGCAAAAGAGATTTTCGATTTTTTCCGACAGGATCTCCGCGGCGACGGAGAGAATTTGTCTCCGGACGGTTTCCGCCGCCTTTTTCACAGCGCCGCCGGAGATATAGGTGGTGGAGGACGCGTAGGCGCCGACGTCAAAGGGTGTAAAATCGGTGTCGGAGGAATAGATGATAATCCGATCGACCGAAACGGCGAGAGCTTCGGCCGCGATCTGTGACAAAACCGTATCGCTGCCGGTTCCCAGATCGGTGGCGCCGACGAGAAGGTTAAAAGAGCCATCCTCGTTGAGTTTGACTGTCGCCGCGCCCATATCGATGCCGGGAATGCCGGATCCCTGCATGAGGATGGCGCATCCGACACCTGTTTTGATCGGACCCGACCCGTGGGACTTGCGTTCCTTAGCCCAGCTTATTTCCCGCGCGCCGATGGCGATGCACTCGTCAAGTTTGCAGGACTCCATCGACTGCTCGAATCCCTCCTTGCCCTCGCCAAGCGCTGCGAAAACGGGCGATCCCTCGCCTTCGCGAATATGATTTTTTTTGCGAAACTCAAGCGCGTCCATTCCGACCGCATCAGCCATGTCTTCGACCATGGACTCGAGCGCGAAGAATCCCTGAGTTCCGCCGTATCCACGATAGGCGCCGCCCACCGGCAAATTGGTATAACAGGCTTCGCCGATGAACTTGACATTTTTGGCCTTGTTATAGAGCGGCAGGGCCTTGGACCCGCAGTTGCAGACGACCGTGAGGGAGTGGGTGCCGTAGGCGCCGGTGTTGGAGAGGGCATACATGTCGAGCGTATCGATGATGCCGTTCTTTTTAACTCCGGCCCGTAGTTTGACGATATGCGGATGGCGCGTGCGGGACGCGTAGAATTCCTCCGCCCGGGTCTGCTCGATTTTCGCCGGCCGGCGAGTGCGGAGTGTGACGATTCCGGCGACATATTCAAGGAAGACTTCCTGTTTGGCGCCGAATCCCCCGCCGATGCGCGGTTTGATGACGCGGATCTGGCGTTCGGGAATCTGGAGGACCTGAGCGCAGATGCGGCGGCAATGAAAGGGGACCTGAGTACTGGTGCGAATAACCAAGCGGTCGCGGTCGTCCAGATAAGTGATGCAGACATGGGGTTCGATGGGACAATGCTGGGCATAACCGAGTTCGTATCTGTCTTCGAAGCGGAAATCAGCGAGGCGCAGTCCCTTTTCGACGCTGCCGATTTCGATATCGATATGAGCGGCGAGATTTCGTTTGGGGTCATGAGCGCCGCGGATATCGGACTCATCATGGATGACCGGCGCGCCGGCTTTAATGGCGTCCTCCGGATTAAAAACAGGCGGCAGAGGCTCGTACTCGACCTGGATCAGCCGGCATGCCTCCTCGGCGGCATCGGCCGATTCAGCGGCGACGGCCGCGACGCGGTCTCCGACGAATCGAACCTTATTGTCGAACATGACCGCGTCATAAGGCGAGGGTTCCGGGTATCCCTGGCCGGCGGTGGTGTGAAGGACGCGTGGGACATTGCCGAAATGGAGGACGCATTTGACGCCGCGCAGCTGTTCGGCGCGAGTGGTATCGATTTTAACGATGCGCGCGTGAGCGTTCGGGCTGTAGAGAAACTTGATGTGGAGGAGGCCATCGAATTTGACGTCATCGACATAGTGCGCGACGCCGGTTGCCAGGCATATCCCGTCGACTTTTTCGACGTTCTGGTTGACGACCTTAAAATCCGCGGCGGGATTTTTTTTGGCGGAACTTCTCTTTCGAGATCCCGGCGCGCGCCGGGATCTCGAAAGAGAAGTTCCGCCAAAAAAAATCCCGCCGCGGATTTTAAGGTCGTCAACCAGAACGTCGAAAAAGTCGACGGGATATGCCTGGCAACCGGCGTCGCGCACTATGTCGATGACGTCAAATTCGATGGCCTCCTCCACATCAAGTTTCTCTACAGCCCGAACGCTCACGCGCGCATCGTTAAAATCGATACCACTCGCGCCGAACAGCTGCGCGGCGTCAAATGCGTCCTCCATTTCGGCAATGTCCCACGCGTCCTTCACACCACCGCCGGCCAGGGATACCCGGAACCCTCGCCTTATGACGCGGTCATGTTCGACAATAAGGTTCGATTCGTCGGAGACCGCGTCGCGGCCGTCGCCGCTGAATCGGCCGATGCCGCCGAGGAGGCATGCCGGCTGATCCAGGTCGAGTACGAGCCTCTGCCGCCTGTTTTTAATCCGGAGGACGCCATTAAAGCCGGCGCGCCGGTCATCCATGATGAGTCCGATATCCGCGGCGCTCATGACCCCAAACGAAATCTCGCCGCTCATATCGATATCGAAATCGGCAGCGTCGAAAAGGGACTGCGCCTCGCTGATTTCCGCTTCGAAGACAGATACGAACTCGGTTATGCCCAGCATTGTCCCATCGAACCCCATGTCTGCATCACTTATCTGGACGACCGCGACCGCTTGGTTATTCGCACCAGTACTCAGGTCCCCTTTCATTGCCGCCGCATCTGCGCTCAGGTCCTCCAGATTCCCGAACGCCAGATCCGCGTCATCAAACCGCGCATCGGCGGGGGATTCGGCGCCAAACAGGAAGTCTTCCTTGAATATGTCGCCGGAATCGTCACACTCCGCACTCGCCGGCCGGCGAAAATCGAGCAGACCCGGGCGGAGGAATTCTACGCGTCCCGCACGCGCCATCCGCATATCGTCAAACTACGGGCCGGAGTTAAAAAGAACGGCATCATCGATACGCTCGACATGTATGCCCTCTCCAACACCGGCGCCTACGGCACCCACTCCCTCACGGTCGTCTGCAACTGCGGGTCCAAGGCCCTGCCGCTCTATAACAAGGCCAAAAATGTCAAGTTCATCGGCGAAGCCTGTTATACCAATTTGCCGGTGGGCGGCGCCTATCGTGGATACGGCGGAACTCAGGGATTCTTCGCGCTCGAGTCCATGGTCGAAGACATGGCTGATGCGGTCGGAATGGACGCGCTTGAGTTTCGCAAAAAAAATCATATTCGCGAAGGCGAGGGATCGCCCGTTTTCGCAGCGCTTGGCGAGGGCAAGGAGGGATTCGAGCAGTCGATGGAGTCCTGCAAACTTGACGAGTGCATCGCCATCGGCGCGCGGGAAATAAGCTGGGCTAAGGAACGCAAGTCCCACGGGTCGGGTCCGATCAAAACAGGTGTCGGATGCGCCATCCTCATGCAGGGATCCGGCATTCCCGGCATCGATATGGGCGCGGCGACAGTCAAACTCAACGAGGATGGCTCTTTTAACCTTCTCGTCGGCGCCACCGATCTGGGAACCGGCAGCGATACGGTTTTGTCACAGATCGCGGCCGAAGCTCTCGCCGTTTCGGTCGATCGGATTATCATCTATTCCTCCGACACCGATTTTACACCCTTTGACGTCGGCGCCTACGCGTCCTCCACCACCTATATCTCCGGCGGCGCTGTGAAAAAGGCGGCGGAAACCGTCCGGAGACAAATTCTCTCCGTCGCCGCGGAGATCCTGTCGGAAAAAATCGAAAATCTCTTTTGCGACGCCGGGCATGTGGTCTCGCGAAAAACTAAAAAGAAATTGTCGTATCGCGCCATTTCCCTCAGGTCGCTTTATTCCCGCAACCAGTTCCAGATCCAGGCCACGGAATCTCACGTCTCCTATGTCTCTCCGCCCCCTTTCGCCGCGCACTTCTGCAAAGTCGCGGTCGACACGGAGACCGGGCTGGTCAAGCTCCTCACGTACGTCATGGTGGTCGATTGCGGCGTCGCCATCCATCCCCGGCTGGCCGAGGGCCAGGCCGAGGGCGCGGCGATGAACGGGATATCTTATGCGCTCACTGAGGAATTCATATTCAACGCCAGGGGCGCCATGGTCAACGCCAGCTTCCTCGATTACAAACTCTTCTCCACTCGCGACCTGCCCGATATGAAAACCATCCTCGTCCCTTCTTACGAGCCGACCGGGCCGTTCGGGGCCAAGAGCATCGCTGAGATCAATATCAACGGGCCCGCGCCGGCGATCGGCAACGCCATTAAAAACGCCTGCGGGATTCGTTTGAAAGCCATCCCCTTCACTCCGGAGAAGGTCCTCAGGGTGCTTCGGTCGGCTAAATCTCGAGCCGCATAAAAATCATTGTTCGGGATTGTGTGAGCCGGCGGGTCGGATGAGGGTTCTGTACGGGTTTTTAGTTCTGACGTTCATTGTTCATGGTGCCGCTTTTTTGATACTCGCCAGAAAAAAACAGAAACCCTATTACCTCGCGCTCACCGGTACATTCACCTTTCTGACGGCGCTCTACCTCCTCAAGTATCTTTCGATGACGCCGACTTTTCCCGGAACGGGCATCTCGGTCTACCTGGTCCTCCGGGCGATGTCCATCGCGTGTACGGCGACCTATTTGCTATGGATATCCAGGGTTAAGGGCACCTGGCTGAGCAGGCTGATCGGCAGAGGCTGATGTCCCGTGGACGCCAAACATGTCCGGATTGTCTTGAATACCCTTCTCATCCTGTCGTTCATGATCGTCGCCAAGGAATATGTCGTCTACAGGAAAAAAAGCCGGTCTTACGAATCCCATGTCTCACAGCTCGAACTCGAAATCGCCGGGCTTCGGAAAGAATCTGACATGCTCAAAAACCGCGTCCTTAAACTCGAGTCCGATCCCGCTACCATCGAACAAATGGCCCGCGACCGCCTCGGGATGCTTCGGCCCGGCGAGGAGGTCGTCGCGCCGGACACGAGGCCCCCGGCATCCTCTCGCGGGACGTCCCGATGAACTTCTTTCGGCATATCGGCACCGGACAGGTGCCGCCGGATTATTTTCGCAGCATCGCGTCTGTTCTCCCCACCGCGCTTGCGGCAATCGGCATTCGAATGCCGGTCGCGTATCACCTCCTGCATGTCCCCTGGATTCGCGGGAAAAAATACACCCAGCTCCTCTTCTATTTCCTCGATTCCCTCGGACTTGCCGCCTGCAAAAAAAGCGGCGGACTCTTCGCGCGGCTCCTCAAATCTTACGGCCTCCCGCTCACTTCGGTCTTTCCATCAATTACGAGTACCGCCCTCTGCTCCATCTATACCGGCGTGCCGCCGGCCCGGCACGGCATTCTGGGCCATAAGATTTATTTCGAGGAAATTCGCAGCCTCGTCGACGTGTTGAAAATGGTCATACCCGATGTTGGCCGGCCGATCACCGGCGTCGGGTTGCCGGTCAGACACTGGCTCTGCTCGCCCTCCCTCCTCTCGGCGCAATTCCTCGGCCGCAGACAGGCGGTGCATCTGTCGCCCCATCCCATCCTTCATTCCGGTATTTCCGACATGATCTACCCGGCCGAAATCCGGCGGGAGGGATATGAGGAATACATCGAGGGGTTGGGCAAGGTCGATTATTTGCTTCGCGCCGGCGCGGACGTCATCAATTTTTATCAGCATGGCGTTGACGAAAGCACGCACAAGTTCGGCGGAGAATCTTCTCAGGCCATGTTTTCCATTCGAAACATTGAACAGGGCGTCGCATGGCTCGCGGATCACCTCCCGGTGTCGGTCCGCCGGCGGACGCTGTTTGTTCTGGTGTCCGACCATGGTCAAAATACCTTCGTCCCACGCAGAATCCTTCACTTCCCGTTTCAGGAAATCCAGCGGCTTAAAAAATCTTCCGGACTCCGCGCTATCGGAACTTCCGGCCGGCTGGCCCATGTCTACAGCGAGTCCTTCCCGAATCCGCCGCTCGAAAAATGGCTGGCCGACCGGTGCCGCGGCAAGGCGACGGTCGTACCGCGCCATACCTCCTGGCGTCTCGCGGGCGGGGCCGGGCCTCTTCCGCCTCACGGCGGTCGATTGGGCGATTACACCCTGCTTCTTAACCCGGGTGTCAAACTTCGGGTCGAGTTCTCCCCTCCGGAGGAGGATAACCATTTGAGATTCTCCGCCGCTAACCACGGATCACTCAGCCTCGACGAACTGATGGTCCCAGCACTCTTCGTCCCCATGGATGAGGTGGCGAAGTAAATTTTTATTTTCTTCTGATCCACTCCCCCGAATTCAAAACATCCTTCCGGGCTGAATTTCCGAAGGGTCGACCCTTTTTTGATGTGCGGCCTTGATCCGAACGTGGAAGACTATTGCACGTTGGGCGATGTGGTCTCCGGTGTGGTGCAGTCGACAAAAATGGTCTACGTTGACCAAGCCTACGGAACAATGGCCATCGACGCCGGTATGGTCGACGAGCCCGAGAATTTGACGTGGACTCTGGAACTGACCCGATGGGTGTGGGCGCCATTGAGCGGTGTATATGTTGCCGACCCGCGCGGGACATGTAAGGTTCGGTATGGGATATTGAGTTTGGATGGAGAGCGGAACATGAAGCCGCTGATGTTCGTGGACTTGAGAGGGTCGAGACTGGTTCCATTGAACGGAATCGGGAGGTATGAATCCAATGTGCCGGATGGAAACCAGTCGGAGGAATTGGAAGTGCGACTGCGGTATACGGCGATGGAGATGAGGTCGGCGCCGCCGCCGATAATGGTGGCATCCATGGGCGGGATAGGATCCAGCGTTCCGGGGCCGCTGGAGGATTATTACCGGTGGCGTCAAAGCGCTGCGGGAGACTACTTCGATCAGAGTTTGGTCGAGAAAGAAGTTCAGGAGATTTCGCCGGGAGACGTGTCGGCGTTTGACATACAGTTGATCTCATTTCCCAGTGTGGGAGACCGTCAGTTGAATGCGGTGTGGTACGCGCATAGTGATGGCCCGTATCAGAGCCCGGGCAACCCGACGGGGCGGGTGGCGCGCGGGACACTGGACATCAAGGTGGTGGACATGTTGCTGGAGGTGCCGCCGAATCCGGCGGTGGTGAGGCCGAGCGGTCTATCGGGCCAGCCGGATCAGACGGTGACGATCAAGGTAAAGAGCGTGAATCCAGTGGGGCACAACTTTCGTGCGGCGTTTTTGGTGGAGCGTGAAGCGGGCAGTGGCGGACACGATGCCGGGCATCACGAGAAGTTGGACGGAAGCGGCCCGGCGGGGCTGGCGGCCGGGGAATGGGCGACGTGGCCGAGACTGCCGGTGGGGACGATTCAGGGCGGAGCGATCCATCATTCATCGGTTGGAGAAGTGACGGTGACGTACACGCCGGGCCCGTTTGGCGGCAAGGAGCGGGTGCGCGTGTACGTGATGAGCGTCGGGCACCGGTTTGAGGCGCGCGGGTGGGACAATCAATTGATAGACGACGGGGAGGACATCCTGAACGCGGAATCACCCGGAATCGACGGCGACATCCAACAGCGCATCCTCGGTAAATTGTCCCGCCACAAATTCTTCTTCGGCGCGTGCATACTTGGCTCCGTCGAGATCGAGGTTAAGGTGCCAAATCTCAAAAACTTAGAAGATGCTCCGGGTGCGAACATCAATTATGAGCTGGTGGGTGCTCAGGACCAAACCCGATGCAATGGCTCAGTTGTAACCTCTGCACATAAACACAATCATTGGGGGACGCAGACCATGATAACGGCTATAGAAAATATTTCTGACTCGTGGAATACAGAAGGTCCGATACCAACCCCCGGACTGAGAATAAACGACATCGGCGTTGGAGATGCCAGTGAGGGATATGGGGGATTATTCGATTATAAAAATAACTGGAAGAAGCCCCATGCAGAACATCGAGTGGGAAAAAATGCCGATGTGGGATTTTGCGGGATCGAATCGTCCCCGGATGATGCTGTCCAGTTGAAAGCATTCATCCGCAGGGTGACCGGCCGGACACCGCTCGTCCATACTACTTCTTCGGGCGGCGTTGATCATTTCCATATTTACACCAATTAGGCCATGAGAAAATTTCTGTTTTGTTTGTCACTTTGCTTCCCATTGATGTTCACTCTGGTGATTTATTCTTATGCAGTCTGTAATGTCGTATACCCATCGGCCGCGCGGGCGCAGTTGTCTGTAACGGTCTCGATAGAACAAAATTTAGATGAACTGAAATATAAATACTCTCTGGCTAGTGACCCAGTTAGTGAAAGGGCAGTCGAAGAATTTGGAATGACCGCGGCATTTGGTTCAACCTCTTCTCCTAGTGGTTGGAAATTCATTGGATTGGGGCCGGGTGTTTTTTGGCTGGCTAAAAAAATAAACACCCAACTTGCTCCGGGTCGGACATGAAACGGGTTTGAATTTACGGCAAAGAGTATCCCCGGCCTGATGGACTACAGGGCCATAACACATATTAACTTGGCTGAAATTCCAGATGCCGACGAGCTTCCTGAAGACTGCGCAGACGACGATACATTTATCAAAAGCACAAAGGTCGAGTTCAATTCTATTCGTGGGAAAACACTGGGACCGATTGTACCGCCTGTAAATCAAGCCGTCATCTGCGACACGTTCATCCTCAACCTGATCGGCCAAGTGCGCGAAGCGGCTGCGTTGGGGTGGATCAAGCACGACATGCGGGAGCGGGGCGCGCAGGAGCCGGCGGCGTTAGACACGAGCCTGCCGCCGCTCTTGGGCGAGGCGAAGACGATAGCGGAGAAGCTGAACCTGGTGCGGATTCACTGCCAGAAGGGCCGGTTTTCCGCCGCGCGCGAGATTCTGCGCGGGCTTCCCAAGGACATCGCGGCCCTGCGCGGCAAGCACATCAATGAAGAGGCGTATCTGCTGCTGAAATTCAACGTGGAATTTCTGCTGGAAAAGCTATGAGACAGTCTGCCCGAATCTGGGCAGTGGCCGTCCTTGCCTTCCTTTTGTTTCCAGTCTATACTTCCAGCATGGGATTGATACACGTCGATGTGGCAATCACATCCATGACGAACGGGAAGGCCGCCCGGACGTTCAAGTGTTTAGTGGATACCGGGACGACGGATTCCTTGGTTCCGGCTTCCCGGCTCCGCGAAATGGGTATAGAACCGTCCGGCACGAAAAAATATGAACTCGCTGACGGCACGGTTCAGGAATACCCCTTCGGACTTGCCATGATCGAAGTCATGGGTGAGATCACGGCAGGCCGGGTTATTTTTGGACCGGAGAATAGTGAACCCATCTTGGGAGTAACCGTATTAGAATCAGCAGGCCTGACGATAGACCCAGCCCACCTGACATTAAAAAAGCTTCCATCGATTCCTCTGAAATAACGTCAACTCACCCACCTTCTTTCCCCCAAGTTTGCCAATTGGGCTCCGTCGAGATCGAGGTTAA
>CAZHRJ010000076.1:11986-14918 GCA_964534765.1 uncultured bacterium | reverse complement strand
TCGAACCGCGGCTCCTGCTCGTCTATTACCTCCGCGAGATCCTGGGCCTGACCGTTGTCAAATAGGCCGACGACGATGCCGTTCTGGTTCACGTTGATTTCCTGCAACGTCCCCTTGCCGAATCCGTCCTGAGCGGATATCTGACCGTCATTCGGCGCGGAGAATTGGCCCAGCTTGCTGAAATCCGGCGCGATGTCCACCCGCTTGGCGCCCTCCTCCGGCGGCGGCGCGCCGCCGTCGACCGATGGGTCGAACACGGCCTGCAGAAGACTCGATGGCCGGTTGGTGTCCACCATCTCCTGGCCAATCTCGCTTTCGAAAATCTCCGAATTCGACGCGTCAAATTTACCGTCCGCGTCAAATACAATTTTGCCGAATCCGGCCAGCTTCACGTTGTTCTTGTCCGCCGGCGTCGGATCGTCAATCGACCACAACCACAGGTTCTGATTCACCCGCTCAAACACCGTCTTCAGATTGTGCGCGGTGCCCAGGGAGTCAAAGACGTTGGCGCTTGCCGCGAACTGGAAGTCGTTCGTGTTTTTCAGCACCGCCTTCACGGGCTGACCGGAGGTGACTTCGTTGAAGGTCGTGTCGTTCGTGTTGGGCGCGAACGTCAGGGCCTCGCTGCCGGAATTCCCGCTCGGAATCACAAAGTCGCTCAGAATCTTTGTGCTCGTCGTCGAAAACGTCAGCGACGCCCCCGAAAACGACGTCCCGCTCCAGAACGTCGGATCGAGCTTGATCCCCGACTTGTTGAATGTCGTCGTCACGTTCCCCGCGCCAACTTCGCCGAAGTTCGTGCCCCGGAGAGTGTAGTCTGTGGACGAGGTGAAGGTGATGGTGAAGTCATCGACCGGGGAGTCGCCGGCGACGGTCACGGTCGATAGGCTGATGACGTTGTTCCCGCTGGTCGCGCTCCGTGGAAACGTCGGCGTGATGGCCAGACGGGTGCTCGTCTCCTCGACGGTGAAGAAGTCGCGGTTGAGCGTCGTCGATTTGGAGTAGGCCACCCGCCATTCATAGATGTCGCCGTCCGTGCTGCCGGCGGTGGGGTTCAAGTCGCCGCCTTTGGTCGAATTCCAGTTCTCCGACTGGATGAACAGCTCGCCTGTGTTCTTGATGTTGATGTCTTTGGTGGTCGGCGTCGAATCGTCGAATCCGTCGCTGTTGGCGTCCGTCAGATCCGTGAAATCTCCGTCGTTGTTCCGGTCGACCTTGCCGGTCACCACGTCCTGCGAAACGGTCCGGGTGATCGCGGCGGAGGAATATTTTCCCAGTCCGCCGGAGGCGGTGGACCGCAGGGCGGCGTAGAAACTGGAGATCGAGTCTGTGTTGGTGGCGAAACTGACTGTCCCCGACTCGTCAAACCATGACACTTTGCTGATGCTGGACAGTCCGGACGGGAAGGACCGGCTGTAAAAGAGTTTGTATTCACTGCTGGATGTACTGCTGCCAAATGCCGCCCGCCAGAGGGTATGGGTCATGCCGTTCGAGGTGTTCGGTTTGGACGCCGCGTCGACCGCCGTTCCGCCGCTCAAACTGCCGTCGACATCCAGGAAATTGTTGACAAAGACGTTGCTGAGCGTGCCGCTCGAATTCGCGGCCTTGTTGGTCGGATCGGATCCCCGAAGCAGCGGCCAGTCGTCCTCCTCCTTGGGTTCCTCCAAGGGAAAATCAAAAATGTCGTTCCCATTGCCTTTCTTCGTCCTGAAATACATCACGTCCCCGGTCACGGCCTGGCCGCTCCAGTCCGTCGCCCGGACGACCAGCTGTCCGGCGTTGCTGGCGCCCGTGTCATCCCGGATCCGGAAATCCTTGCTCCGGTCCGCGCTGGAGGCGATGGTGATCCAGGTTGCGGCGGACGTGTTGCCCGGATTGAAATCCTGGGAGAATTCAAGTTTATACTTCGTGAGGTTGGCCGCGTTGTCAAATGTCGCGCGCCAGTATCCGAGCATGCTTCCGGGTTTGTCGCTGCTCACTGACGTGTTCGGATCCGTGCTGCCGTGCTCGATCGTCCGGACCTGGGAGAGCTTGAGTGTACTGCCGGTTTTCAGCGCGTCGAGATAGGTGGTCCTCTGGACGTTTGTGATCTCGGTGTCGTCCGTGTCGATGAAATTCTGCTTGACCGTCCCGTCGCTGTTCAACTGGAGAACTCCGGCGACGGGCTTGTTCGTGTTCGAGTCATAGACCGCGTCCCCGACCTTGAACCCCGAAGGTGGATTCAGGGTCCATTTGGCGGAATAGGAATAAAAGCGTTTCGTGGGATGAGTGTGCTGGAAATGAATGTCGAAGGAACGCGTGACGCCGTTTTGGACATAGGAGAGGTTGACCGGTTCGATGGCGATGTCGTTGCCCGAATCGAGGTTGCCATTGTAATTGACCGACGTGGTTGCCTTGGCGGCCACAGTTTGGCCCAGCGTGATCTTCATGTCCTCAATCGGATTGACGTTCGGGCTGATGACCAGTTGCCCCGTGGTGGTGTCCACGGCGGCGTTCCAGCCCTGCACCTTGAACCCCGTGCCCGGATCGACCAGGTTGCCGTTCTTGTCAAAATCAAACGCGCCGGCACGGCTGTAGTGCAGGTCTGATATCCCGCCGCTGCCCTTGACGACGAAAAATCCCGTCCCCTCGACGGCGACATCCGTTGTCCGGCCGGTCCGCTGAAGCTGGCCCTGGGAGAAATCGATGGTGATGGCGCCGATCTTGACGCCCAATCCGATCTGCTTCGGATTCGATCCACCCAATGTCGCGGTCGGCGCCTGGGAAATCTGCAGGGTCTGCGACAGAAAATCCTTGAAGGTCATGTTGCTCTTCTTGAACCCGATGGTGTTGACGTTGGCGAGATTGTCGCCGATCACATCCATCCGCTCCAGATGAGCCTGGAGACCCGAGATGCCTGAATAAAAAGATCGAACCATTGTCTGTGTCCACC
>CAZHRJ010000076.1:0-11976 GCA_964534765.1 uncultured bacterium | reverse complement strand
TCCACCTCTTCTTCTGCGTCTGTCTCCACCGAACGCGCGCCCACCCACGGTGGTCGCATTCGGCAGACGGCTGCGTTTCCTGCTGCGGCTTTTATGGTTCCCTCATGACAAACCCGGATCGCGCGGCGCCTACGGCGGCGCCGGCCGGCGGGTCCCTATCCCAATGATCCCCTCAGAACACTGAGTTTAAAATCTCCGGCACCTTGACTCTCACCACTTCCTCCATCGAATATTCCTTCCCGTTGACCGTCAGCTTCACTCCATTATCGAGAAACTGCACCTGCTGGACCATGCCCGTGATTTCAACCGGCGCCGACCCTTCCTTCACTACCTGGTCCACGGGCCGGATCACGACATCCGTGCCGAGCAGCGTCACGGCGTCCGCCTTGAGGGACGCGCCGGCGAGGTTCTGGATCGATTTGTTCAGGCTCACAATCTGTTCCACAGACGTGAACTGCGCCATCTGACCCAGAAACTGCTCGTTGTCCACTGGCTCGCTCGGATCCTGAAATCGAAGCTGGGTCACGAGCAGCTTGAGAAACGCGTCCTGGCCGAACGCGTTGCTGTTCGTGCCGTCCAACGGTTTCGGAGACGCTGTTTTGAAAATGTCCGTCTGGGCCGACAGGCCCTGAACCGCCATTTCCTGTCCTCCTCTTTGTTTCCGACGTCGACTAACCTCTCGCCCGCGGCTCGCGCTGTTGGGAATTCGCCAACGGCCGCGAAGCCACGAGCGACGAGAAACTGAATCATGCAACCATGGATAAGTGCGTTCCTATGCCGGCCAGCGCGTAGGCATGCGCCGCCTGGCTTGAACCGCTCCTCGTCTCCGTCTCCTCACTGCCGCCAAACTCCAATACCTTCCGAAGTCCACCCTCGCGCCCGTCCTGCGTGCCCGGGGCGCCGGTGTCGCTTCGGACTTCCACGCTCATCGCCTGAACCTCGATGCCGACTTCCGCCAGCTTCGATTTCAACAGGTCCGCGTTCTGCTCGATCAGCGCCTTCACTTCCGGCCGGTCTGTCACGAAATACGCTTCCAGATGGCCGTCCTCCATCGCGATCTTGATGTTCAAACTGCCCAATTGATCGGGCTTGAGCTGAATCGTCATCTCCGACCGGCCATTGTCGAAAAACAGCTTGGCCTTCGCGACCATGTCCGAAAACGTCGCTTCGGGCTTGACCATCTGCTCAACCTTGCCGCTCAGATAACTGCCGAGCCGCCGCGCTGTTTCACCCAGTTTTTCCTTCGTCTGGGACGCCTGCGACTGCGTCTCCGCTCCGGTTGACTGCTGCTGATGCGCGCCGCTCGAACCCGCGGTTCCCGCCGATCGAATCGCCGGCCGGACCGCATCAATGCCCAAGCTCCGTATCGACGCATCCGCAACGGGTTTCACCAGCACATCCGGCGTCTGAACAACCACCGGCGCCAGTTCCATCACCGTCTTCGCCGTCAACCCTGTCAGCTTCTCCAGATCGCCGGTTGTCCGCTTCTTGCCGGCCGGCTCTCCGCGTCCTGCTTCTTCTGTCTGCCTCTGCTCCGAGTCATCGCCTATCGGCCGCTTGTCGGCCTGTTGAGCGTCCCGGTTGTCCGAGCGTTCCTGGACCACCGGTTTGACTTCCCCGCGGTCACGGACCTTGGCTTGGCGGGAGGACTCATCCTCAATCCGCCGGCTTTTCGAATCGTCCGGTTCCCTTCGGGTCTCACGGACTTCCATTCCTCGGGATTCGTCGTCTTTGCCCTTCGCCTTCTGCTTGCGCTCGGGCGATTTCGACTGCTCCGCGATAACGGCCTTTTCCGTGACGTCGGCCTGCCTCGTCTCCTCCCGGATTTCCGCCTGGCGATCCTTGCGCGCGATCGGCCGGTCGGACTTCTCAGGGCCTTTTGAGCGAATCATCTCGGTCGATGATTTGCGATCGACCTTGATCTCGTCTCGCTCCGCCGGCCGGATCGACCTGGCGGCTTGAGGATCTGCCTTCGCCTGGGACAGCAGAAAATGCGCCGCCGCCAGTTCCGGATGATCCTGCTTCTTCGCCGCCTCTTTCGCCGCCTTCGGTTTCGTCTCCGGCTCGACTTTCGCCTTTGCCGTCTCCTTCGCTGTCTCCGCCGTCTGGACTTTCACGTCCGCTTGCGCGATCGGGACGACGGTCTGGCTTTTTTCGCCGTCCGATTCCTTCTGGGCGCTTCGTTTCGGGATGCGCCTTAAGGATTCCGCGCCCAGATCCAGACCGCTGTCGACCATTGAGAAAATGGTCGAAAAACGGACGTTCCCGCCGTGTTCGGCCTGCAGCTTGCGCTTCCGGAGACTCGCGACCTGGTCGGCTCGGGTCAATTCCGATTCCGTTGGGTTCGAGGTACTCGGTTGGAGGTGGACGTTCTGCAATTCCTGCATCGGTCTACCTCTTTTCAATTGTGTGCGTCCCCGCCATGCGGGGCCGCGGTCTTCAGGTTCCTCTCACCTCCTTTGCGGTACGATCCCTGGATACTCTGTTCATCCTTATTTATTGTGTGACCGACTCCGGCTTGCCCATCTTCAGCGTCAGCGATCCCGCGCGCTCCTTGGACATCTGCGCCAGAATGATGGCAACAACATCCGTCTTCATGCGCTGCAGTATTTCCAGCGCCAGATCGTCGTTCTGTGCTTCGATCTGCTTCGCCGCGGCATCCGGCGGCATGACGGTGTAAATTTCAACCAGACGGTTGATGCGCAGGTCGCGGTCCTCATCGAGCTTCTCCTGCTCGTTCAGCTTCGTCTCCAGCTCCCGCACCTGCCGGCGACGCTGCTCGATCACGTCCGCTTCCATCTTTAACGCCTTCTCCCGCTCCGACAGCTCCAGCTCCTTGTTCGCCAGCACCTGCTCCTTCTCCGTGATCGATTCCTGAATCCGCTCCAGCTCCCGCTTCTGGATCTCCTGCGGCGTCAGCCGCTCCTCCGCCAGGCCGTATCCGACAAACGGCAGTCGGGCCAGAATCGGCTGCGCGGCCGTCTTCACGTCGTAGACACCGGATTGCTGCAGTGACCAGAGCAGTACCCCCAGACACGCGACAAACAGACCCAGCACGCCCAGAAGCTCCATCCGTCTCACAGGCCGTCCGTCCCTTCATTTAACCGGCTCCGGATCGACATCACACGGTCGATGTAGGCCCGCGTCTCGTTATACGGCGGTACCCCGCCGAATCGGTCCACCGCCCCGGGGCCGGCATTATACGCGGCCAGGGCCAGCTTTTCGTTTCCTTTATACTTGGAAAGAAGATTGGATAAATATTGAAGTCCCACGTTCACGTTGGTCTCCGGCTCAAACAGATCCTCGGCATTGGTCACGCCCAGATCCCTCGCGGTGGATGGCAACACCTGCATGAGGCCGATCGCCCCGCTCGGCGAAACCGCGCGCGGATTGAACTGCGACTCGGCCTGCATCACAGCCAGCGCCAGATCCGGCGGAACACTCGATTTCGGCAACGCTCGTCTCAACATCTCCATCAACCGATTCTCCTCTCCGGCCAGAACGGCCCGCGGGGCGGGTACGTTCCATGCCGAAGCGCTGTCAGGCGCGGCGGGCCGCGTTTCGCTTTTCGCGGGATTCCCGCGCGCCGCCTGCGGATTGGATACCGCTGTTTTTCCGTCCGTGGAGTGTCGATCTTTGGCGCGATCCAGATGGGATCGGAATGTCTCCTTGGTGGTATCGACCACCATTTCGTCCTGAAGGACCTCAAACCGCTCCTGAATCTCGTTGATCTTCCTCAATACCCGTTCAAGACCGGCTGATCCGGAAACTCGATCCGATAACATCGATCGCTATGCGTCCCTGCCGGCGCCGTATCGGCCGATGGCCCCACGCGCCGTGGACCGGGCGGACACTGTCCCCCCGATTTCATCAATACTCTGCTGTTCGGCCGCCAGGTCCGCTTTCTTGAATTCGGCCAGTCGCTTATCCTTCAATTTTTCAAGCAGCCGGCGCTTCCGGGCGGCCTCCAGAAGCGCCCTGCGGGATTGTTCCACGACCTGCCGCTGGGAGTTCCAATCGGACACCGCGGTTTCTATCGCCCGCTCCAGTGTCTCGACATACCGCTGATGAGCCAGAAAAATCCGGATGTCGGCGTGGGCTGACCCCAGAATCCTCTGACCCGCCAGATACTCATCCACCTGATCCCTCCGGTAAGATTCGATCCGGTCAAAAATTTCACGCTCCTTTTTTCTCTCCAGCGCCAACTCATTCTGCTTGATCCGCTCCTGTGTCCTGCGGACGTCCAGCACCCGCTGGAGGGTGAAGCTAAACCTGGGCATCCCAAATCCCGCGCATCTTCTGCCACATCGAATCCCACGGCTCGCTTTCCTCAACGGCCTGCTGCAAAAAGGCGTTGATGGGCCCGACAAACTTCACCGCCGCGTCGATGTCGGGATTGGATCCCGGAACGTACGCGCCGATGTTGATCAGGTCCTCCGAATCCCGGTAGACTGCCAGCATCTTCCGGATCCGGCCCGCCACATCCCGCTGCTCCCGGCTCACAATGCCGCTCATCACCCGGCTCACGCTGTCCAGCACATCAATCGCCGGATAGTGGTTGCGGGAGGCGATGGATCGTGAGAGAACCACGTGGCCGTCCAGAATCGCGCGGACCGTATCGGCGATCGGCTCGTTCATGTCATCCGCCTCCACCAGTATCGTGTACAGTCCCGTGATGCTGCCCGTCTCCGACGTGCCGCTTCGCTCCAGAAATTTCGGCAGCAGCTCAAACACGCTTGGCGGATATCCCCGCGTCGCCGGCGGCTCGCCCACCGCCAGTCCCACCTCCCGCTGCGCCCGGGCAAACCGCGTGACGGAATCCATCAGCAACATGACATGCCGGCTATTGTCCCGAAAATACTCGGCTATCGCCGTCGCTGTGAACGCGGCCCGCATCCGCATCAGCGGCGCCTGGTCGCTCGTCGCCACCACCACGACCGACCGCGCCATCCCGGACGGCCCCAGATCCCGCTCAATGAATTCCTTAACCTCACGGCCGCGCTCGCCGATTAATCCGATCACGTTCACGTCGGCTCGCGCATACCGCGCCAGCATGCCCATCAACGTGCTCTTGCCCACGCCGCTGCCGGAAAAAATTCCAAGACGCTGCCCACGGCCGACCGTCAGCAGTCCGTCCATGACCCGGATCCCCGTCTGCAGCACCTCCCGGATGACCGGCCGCGACAGGGGACTCGGCGGCGCTCGGTGAACGGGATACCTCTGAGAAACTTTCGTCAGCGGCTCCTCGCGATCGATCGGGCGGCCGAATCCGTCGATCACCCGGCCGATCAGCCCTGGGCCAACCGCGATCGAGAGGACCGATCCGGTGGCGAAAACGGGACAGTTCGGCGCGATGCCATGGATGTCTCCAATCGGCATCAGAAGCAGTTGGCCGTCTCGAAAACCGACAACCTCCGCCGGGCGGCGCGCGCCGCCTGTCATCTCAATCTCGCACAACTCTCCGATCCTTGCGGCGGGACCGCTTGACTCGATGGTCAGACCCACTACCCGGCTGACCCGGCCAAACGACCGGGTCAACGGTGATCGTGTGGCCTCCAGCGCCTGGTCGAGAATGTCGAACATTTAAACCACGCTGCGCACAATCAGACGGTCCCGGAGGGTCTCCAGCTTTTTGTTGACGGAGGCGTCAATGAATTCCAGACCCGTCTCGGCGACGCAGTCGCCCGGCGTCAGCGTCTCATCCGGTACAAATGTGGTTGGCAGGGTCCGAAATGTCTCGGGAGAATGCTTTTTAAATTCATCCAGCCGGTCCACATCGGACGGATGAACCCGGATGAGCACCGGGCGGTCGCCCCGGATTTGCGCGATCACTTCCCGAACCGTCTCCTTGATGACGTTCGGATCAACCTGTATCTTTTGTCGGACCACCCGCTCGGCTATGCCTAAGGCGGTCTCGAATAGCTTTGCCTCCGCCGCGATGACCCGATCCAAAAAAGAGTCCCGAGCGGTTTGAATTTTTTGGTGTGCCTGCTCCAGATCCCCCGCAACTGACTTGGCCGCGTCCGCCAACCCATCCGCGCGGCCGGCGGAAAATCCCTCCTCGTGCCCGCGATGCTTCTCCTTCTCCACTTCCGCGGCGGCCGAATCCCGAATGCGCTTGGATTCTTCCTCGGATGTGCGGCGGATCTGCGCCAGGTCGGATTCCAGGGAAGCCTTCTTCTGGCTGTACGACTCACTCAGCGTCCGGGCCTCCCGCTCATACGTCGCCCGAAGGTCACCCAGCTCCCGCTGAACACGGGTCAGCTCGTCCTCAATGTCGCGCAGATACCGCGTGCGAAGATTCGTTACCCCGGGCCGCTCGCCGAGCAAAACGTCGCTGCGCGCGAATTTGATTTCCCCAGCCCGATACAGGTTTTTCGACACGCCGGCCTAGACGACCAACTCCTCCTCGCCGCCGCGGGCGATCACGATCTCGCCCTCTTCCTCGAGCCGCCGGATGATTCCGACAATTCGCTGCTGCGCTTCCTCGACGTCCCGAAGCCGCACTGGACCCATGTACTCCATGTCCTCCCCCAGCATGGACGCGGCGCGCTTGGACATGTTCGCGTATATCTTGGTCTTGACGTTCTCCTCGACCGATTTCAACGCCAGCGCCAGCTCCTTCGTGTCGACTTCCCTCAAGACCTGCTGAATCGCACGGTCGTCCAGCAGAACGATGTCCTCGAAAACGAACAACCGTTTCTTGATCTCCTCCGCCAGCTCCGGATCCTCCTCCTCCAGCGTCTCCATGATACCCTTCTCCGTCGCGCGGTCCACCTGGTTCAATATGTCCACAACGGTCTGGATGCCGCCCGCAAAGGCATACTCCTCGTTGACCAGCGACGACAGCTTCCGCTCCAGCACCCGCTCCACTTCCCGCAGCACATCCGGACTGGTCCGGTCCATCGTCGCGATGCGCTTGGCCACGTCGGCCTGCGTCTCCAACGGCAGGGCGGAAATGATGGCCGATGACATTTTGGAATCCAGATACGACAAAATCAGCGCGATCGTCTGCGGATGCTCGCCCTGGATAAAGTTCATGATGTGGCCCGGCTCGGCTTTCTTGATAAAGTCGAATGGCTTGACCTGGATGGACGCGGTGAGCTTCTCGATGATCTGCATCGCCCGCTGAGCGCCCAGCGATTTCTCCAGCATCGAACGCGCGTAGTCGATGCCGCCGCTCTGAATGACCTCCTGGGCCATCAGCATCTCGGAAAACTCGTTGATCACCTTGTCCCGGTCTCCGGGATCGATCCGGGGATGCCGGGCGATCTCGAAGGTGATGCCCTCGATCTCTTTTTCATTGAGATACTTGAGGATCTTTGAGCTGGCCTCGTCCCCCAGCGTGATGAGCAAAATAGCCGCTTTGGTCCGGCCGCCTGTTTTCTCCTCTGTCGGCATCTAATTCACCCCTTCACTGTTATCCCGTCGGTCACTGCTCATCAAATAACCATGACCGCATCACCGACGCCACCAACTCCGGCTTCTCCACCGCCGTCCGCCGGATCCGCTCGATCATCTCCCGGCGCTGCCGCTCCTCCGCAGCCAGCTCCGCCTCGATCAACGCCGGCGCGGCCTTGGCCATCGCCTCTTCGCGCCGCCGGGCCAGCTCCTCCGCCTGCCGGCGCTGGTACTCGCGGTAATAATAAATCGTCGTGAACAGCACCAGCAGAATAATGATCATCCCCGCCGCCGCAAGCACACCATAAAACATCTTTTGCTTCCGCTCCCACTCGGCGTCCTCCGACGCGAACTGCGCGTCACGGTTGAACTGGATGTTTCGGACGGTCACATTGTCGTTGCGGGTCACGTCAAATCCAATGGCGGCCTGGACAATGCTCTGGATCGTCTCCAGCTCCTCCTTCGACAACGGCTTGTACGTCCGCTTCTTGACCCTCCCGCCCTTTTCCTTCTCCGATTCCCACGTGCCGTCCACCACCACCGACGTCGTCAGGCGCTTGATCGCCGGCGACTTGACCATCTTCGTGATCTCTTTGTCCGTGATCCAGTTCGTCCGGCGCTCCTTCTCGTCGTATTTGATCGGATGCTGCAGGACCTCCTGGTATGACGCTACATTCGAAGCCACACCCGGCTGGCCGCCCGGCTTGACCGCCAGACCCTCCATGTGGATCTCTTTTTCCTCGTCCGACAGCTTGAGCTGCTCAAAGCCCGGCTTGCGATAATTTTCCATGGTTTTTTCGAGCAAGTCAAAATCCATCGTGATGTCCGTCATCACCCGGACCCGGTCGAAGTTCAGGATGCTCCCCAGGTTCACCAGTATCTTGCTCTCCACCTGCCGGCCGATCTTGTTCCGCAGCCACAACTGATGCGCCATCTTCTGCTCCTCGGCGCTGTCCTGATCCTCCGGCATGGTCAGCGGCATCCCGAAATTGTCGGTGACGAACACGTTCTCGGTGCGCAGACCCTCAATCGAATGCGAAACGAGATTCACAATCGCCTTGATCTGTTTCTGCTCCAGCTCAAGGCCCGGCGCGAGCGTCAGCGCCAGGGATGCGGTGACCGGTAGATTTTCCTCCAGATAAATCGTCTTTTCCGGCCACGCGATGTTGACGTCGACCTCCTCAATGCCCCGGATGGTCCGAAGCATCCGCTTGATCTCCTCCTCCATCGCCATCCGAAATTGTATCCGCCGGTCAAAATCGGTTCCGCCAAACTTCGCTTCCGAAAATAACTTGAACCCCATCACATCCTGCGGCGTGATGTCCTCCCCGGCCAGCCGGATGCGGACTTCGTCACGGACATTGTCCGGGACCACAATCTGCCCGCCTTTGAATTCGTGCTTGATGTTCCATTCCTTCAGCTTGGCGTCCACGGTCGCCGCGTCTTTCTCGGAGAGCTTGGCATAGAGGGGAACAAAGTGCGGGCGGGTGGCCAGCATGAGGGACACGGCTATCCCCGCAATCACCAGCGCAATGGTGCCCGCAAACATCACCTTCTTCGAGGCGTCCAGTCCCCTCCAGACGTCCGAAATCTGCTTGACGATCCGCCGAATAAAATCCGGCATCCGTTTTTCCCCCACTCCCGCGCGCGGCCGCGCGCATCTGCCTCAGGTCGGCCTCAACCCCCGGGCGGGCCAACGTCAGCGCATCGCAGACAACTCTCGATACGCCTCCAGCAGCTTGTCTCTCACCCTCACCGTTAAATCCATCGCGAATTTGGCTTTGTTGATCGCCAAAGCCACGTCATGCACGTCCTCCACATCACCGGCGGCAAATGCGCGCGCGTGATCTTCCGCGGTAAATTGCAGCCGGTTGACCTCTCCCATCACCTGCTTGAATGACGAAAATATCGAATCCGCCAGCATCCCGCCACCGCCAGATCCTCCTGCGGCAGCCGGCGGACCGCCGCCCATCAGCTCCCTCGGCAGCAGCTTCGGCGTCGGTAGAAGTGAAAAAATGCTCGTCACGATCGATCACCCGCGCCACGGGCCGTCATCGGAGCAGGTCCAGCGCCCGCGAGTACATCGCCTTGGCGGCGCGGATCGACGATACGTTGGCCTCGTAAGCCCGCGACGCGTCGATGAGATCAACCATTTCGGTGACTACGTTCACGTTCGGCAGATGAACATAGCCGCTCGCGTCCGCGTCCGGATGGCCCGGCATGTACGCCAGCCGCTCCGGCGTCTTCGTGTCGTCCTTGATCCGCTCGATAATGACTCCCTCGCCCATCGCTCGGACGCTCAGGCTCGCCTTTGGCATCGGAATGTTGAACACAAATCCATCCTCGCCCTTCGGGCGGAACACCACGTGCTGTCGCTTGTAGTTCGGCGTGTCGACGTTGGCGATGTTGTTCGCAATCACGTCCATGCGGGTCCGCTGGGCCGTCAGGCCGGTCGATGAGGCGTTGATCGATGTGAAGAGCGACATTAGAGAACGCACCGGCCGTTTCCGGACGCCCTGCACCGTGACCGGTCAAGCCTATCTGTCATCATCGGGCCTGCATCACGGTCTGAGTCAGCTGGCTCAAACTCTGCATGAAACCGACTATGGCATTGTAGGAAAGCTGGTTCTTCGCAAGAATGGACATCTCGCGGTCCACGTCCACGTTGTTGTAGTCGTTCCGATACCGGCTGTCGGTCTCGGCGTGAATCGTCGGCCGGATATGAATGATCTCCGTGGAAAAATGCACGTGCTTGTCGTCACCACGCTCCGCGCGCACGTCGGGCCCGTTGTAAAGAACACGGCTCAGGTAATCCTCAAACACGACTTCCTTGCGCTTGTAGTATGGAGTGTCGGCATTGGCGATGTTCTGGGAAATGGCGGAATGGCGCAGCGACAGGGCAGACAGAGTCGCCCCCAGGATATGCTTCGTCTGAACAGAATAACTGTTTTCGAATAACTCCACTGGCCTTCCCCCTCCCCCGAAGGCCACCCCTTGAATCTAAGGCCTTCTATATCACTCCTCGGTCAAATGCAAGAAAAAATTAAGAATATTTGTAGCCGGTCGGTCAATCAGAAAACCCCCGGTCTACCGACCGGGTACGAATATTTCGGCCGGTTCAGGCACGCGGATGGGATCTATCGTAGACGGCCTTCAGGCGCTGCTTGGTCACATGCGTGTATCGCTGGGTCGTCGACAAAGACGCATGACCGAGGAATTCCTGGACGGCGCGAAGGTCGCAGCCGGCATCCAGAAGATGCGTGGCGAAGGTGTGACGGATCATGTGTGGATGAACATGGCGGCTGAGCGCCGCGCGGACCACCGCGCTGTTTAAAATCAATCGGACTGCGCGCACGGTCAGCCGCCGTCCGCGGGCGTTCAACCAGACTGCCGCATCAGGCCCCTTCAACCCGGATTGCCGATCTGCCAGATACGCCCGGATGGCGCGGGCCGCCGGGGCGCCAAATGGCACGAGGCGCTCCTTGTTACCCTTGCCCAGAACCCGGATCCACTGCGCATCGAGATTCAGGTCCGGCAGATTCAATCCGATGAGTTCGGACACCCGGATGCCCGTCGCGTACAGAAGCTCTAGGATCGCCCGGTCCCTCAGCGCAAGGCTCCTCCGGACGGGATTGTCGTCCGTCCCAGACCGGTCAATCACACGATTCATTTCCTCGAGAAACAGAAATTTCGGCAGTCGACGGGATGTCTGCCGCGGAGCGCGAAATCCCGAAACCACGGATGACCGCAGACGCCCCGTTCGGATCTGATACCGGAAAAAACTCTTGATCGCCGCGACCTTCCGGCCCGTTGACGCGGGCGCCAGTCGCCGCTCCGATAAATGATAGAGATAGTCCCGTAGATCCGGCGTGGTCAGGTCCGACCACTGCCGGCGCGACCGGGCGGTCAGGAAATCCTTGAATTCCGACAGATCCCGCCGATAGGCGATCAGCGTGTGGACCGAAGCGCTGCGCTCCTGCCGGTGCCATTTCAGGAAATGCCTGATTTCCTCCTCCAACACGCCGCCCGGCCGGTCACGCGCCCGACGGCGCCGCATGGACCGATTCGCGAAACGGATCGGCCTTCGATAAAAATATCTCCAGACTTTCCAAAGCCGCCGCCGCCCTCGTCTCCCGCTTGGCCCGCACGTCCCCGCCCAGAATCCCGAAATTGATGTTCTGCGGCTGAAAATTTAATGCCCGCTCCCCGTCGCTGATCGCATGACACAATGCACCGATCGCCGTCTCCCTCGGAAAGGCCACCGGCGCATGGCCCGACTCGTACCGCGCAATCTCAATCGACGCCGCATACCCCGTACCGCAGGATTCGATGTACCCTTCAACCCCGCTGACCTGCCCGGCGAAAAAAATGGCAGGGTCGGACCGAAGCTGGAGCGTCGGAAGAAGGCAGCTAGGCGAATGAATATACCGGTTCATATGGATGCTCCCCAATTGCGCGAATGTCGCGTTCCTCAGCGCCGGGATCATTCGCAACACTCGCTTCTGCTCCCCGAACGTCAGACACGTCTGAAACTGTCTCTTATACACATCTCCGAGCCCACGAGACTAGGCATGA
>CAZHRJ010000075.1:0-15071 GCA_964534765.1 uncultured bacterium | reverse complement strand
CGGGTGGATGCGTTCACAAAGAGCGTTGCCGAGTCAACCCGCTCCAGAAATCGCCGCGCGGCCGCCGGGTCCCGCGTAATGATGGAATCGGTGTGATGACTGCCGAACGCGTTGATGTGATCGATTCCCTCGTCCAGAGTGTCGACGACGCGCACCGCCAGAATCAGGTCCAGAAACTCACGGCCAAAATCTTCCGCCGTCGCTCGGACGCATGCGATCGCGGTTTTTCGAAGGATCCGAAATGTTCGCGAGCAGGCGCGGATCTCGACTCCGGCCACCTCGTAGGCCCGGCCGGCCGCGGGCAAAAAGCGATCGGCGATCGCCCGGTGGACCAGCAGGGTTTCCATCGCGTTGCAGACGCCCGGCCGCTGAACTTTCGCGTTGTAGCTGAGCTTCAGCGCCATCGCCAGATCGGCCTTCGCGTCGACATACGTGTGGCAGACGCCCAGATAATGTTTGATCACCGGAATGCTGGCTGACCGGACGACCTCGCGGATCAGGCCCGGCCCGCCTCGCGGGATCGCCACGTCAATCAGACCCTGCGCCCGCAGGAGCGTCGTCACCAGACGCCGGTCCGGCGTGTCAACAAAGACCAGGCAGTCTCGCGAAAACCGCTCCGCCTCAAGCGCCTCCTGAAAACATTCCGCGATGGCCCGGCTCGTCCGGATCGCCTCGCGGCCGGTCCTCAGGACGATTGCGTTGCCCGATCGGATTGCCAGTGCCGCGGCGTCGGCGGTGACGTTCGGCCGCGATTCGTAGATCATCGCGACCACGCCCAGCGGCACCCGGACCTTATCGACCCGAAGACCGCTGGGCCGGCGCCGGGATACGATGGTCTGGCCGATCGGGTCCGGCTGGGCCGCCACTGCTTCCACTCCTCGGACCATTTTTTCAATTCGCTCCCGGTTTAACAGCAGGCGGTCCATGAACGCCTTCGAGGTATTCGCGCCCGCGATGTCCGCGCGGTTTTTCGCCTCGATCCGGCCGGCGTTGCGGCGGATCAATCGAGCCGCGCGGCGCAGGATCGCGGTGCGTTGACCGGATGCGGCGCCGCCAAGGTCGATCTGGGCCTGTTTGGCCCGCCGAAGCCGATTCAAAAATCCCTGGATCAACCGCGACACGGAATTGCGATCTCCCATCGGATGGAATCTACCATGTCCTAACTCAGCACCGCGAGATTGTTCCGGTGGATGACTTCCGCCGGCGCTTCCGTCCGGTCGGATAAACCCAGCGTCTCACGGATTGCCGCGGACGGCCGGCCCGCGATCCGGGTGATTTCGTCGGCGGAATAAAAACTGATTCCGCGCGCAATCTCCCGGCCATCTTCGGTCATCACCGAGATGCAGCTTCGCCGGCCAAACCGCCCCTCCGACCGGACAATACCGCTGGCCAGAAGACTTTTGCCGTTTCGGCAAATGGCCTGTCCCGCTCCACGATCGACAACGATCGATCCGGCCGGCGAGGGGAAAAAAGAGAGCCAGACCTTTTTCCCCTTCAGGTTGCCGGCCGGCGGCAGAAAGAGAGTGCCGATGCTGTCTCCGGCGAGGATGGACCGGAGGATATGCCGGGTCCGGCCGTTGGCAATGACGACGGGCACGCCGGCCTTGAGGGCAATCTTCGACGCCGCGCGCAATTTAGCGGCCATTCCTCCGAGCGTGAATCCACGCCCGGCGCGTTCGTGTGAAGCGGCGCCGGAAATCCATTCGGGCCGGATATCGACAACCGTGGATACGGGTCCCTGAGCGGCCGACTGGCCGGGAATGAAAAAACCGTCGACGTTGGTCAGGTTGATCAGCAGATCCGCGTCGATCATCGCGGCCACCAGCGCCGACAGCGAGTCATTGTCGCCGAATGTGAGTTCCTCGACGGCCACCGTGTCGTTTTCATTGACGATGGGAATAACCCGAAGATCCAAAAGCCGGGACAGGGCCTTCCGGGCGTTCAGAAACCGGGCGCGGTCCTGAAGGCCGTCGTTGGTCAGAAGCAATTGGGAAACGAGAATGTCGTGGCCCTCGAATACTTCCGACCACGCCCGCATCAGTTCCGGCTGGCCGATCGCGGCCGCCGCTTGAAGCGTCGCGACGTCGGCCGGCCGGCGGGTCATGTGGAGGCGCATCATGCCGAATCCGACCGCTCCGGAGGACACGATGACCACCTGCCGGCCCTGGCTGTGGCCCAGATGCGCGACATCGGCGGATAGTGCCCGGAGACACCCGATGTCCACCGAGTTGTCGGATTTGCGCAGTAGCGACGTCCCTACCTTGATCACCACCCGCTTCGCTTTTGAAAAATCCCGTACATGCACGCTCATGGACTGAACTATACAACAGGAAAATATTTCGTCAAACGGTCCGGCCTGCCGTCGGGCCGATATCGGAGGACCGGCGGGGATCGCCTCTCAGGCGAACTCCAGTTCCACCGGCCCGATTTGAACAGGGTCGCCGGGTCGGCAGCCGGCTTGTTCCAGCCGGCGGTGGACGCCTTCGGTTTTGAGTTTGTCAATAAACCACTGCTTCGCCTCCGCGTTTTCCACAGGAACCATCTGCGCCAACTCTTCCCAGGATTCTGAAACGACCACATACCGGCCCTCCACGCATTGAATACGGGTCAGACCCCTCTCCAGGTCGATCGTCGTCGGTTGAGCCGGCGTCGGTTCCGGTCGGTTCTGGAGCATTTTTTCAATTTGTTTCTGAAGACCTTCAACCCCGGCGCCCGTTTTCGCGCTGATCGCTGTGATCGGCTCCGCGATCTGTTTCCCCCAGGATTTGACCGCCGGCCGGCCTTTGACAAGATCGATTTTGTTCACCGCCACCACCCTCGGCCGGCCCCAGATAGCTGGATTGAAAAGCATAATCTCATCACGCAATAGCCTGAAATCCTCCGCCACCGGCCGGGTCGCGTCAAGCAGAACCAAGAGCGCCGGCGCGCGCTCGATGTGTTTGAGGAATCGATTGCCGAGCCCTCGACCCGCATGCGCGTCTTTGATCAGACCGGGAATGTCGGCCAGGACGATTCGCTCGTCTTCGCCTCGAATCACACCGAGGTTCGGCGTCAATGTCGTGAACGGATAATCGGCGATTTTTGGTCTTGCCGCGGTGACGGCGGCGAGAAGTGTCGATTTCCCCGCGTTGGGCAGGCCGATAATCGCCAGGTCGGAAATTAACTTGAGCGACAGATGGACCCGGATCGATTGGCCCGGCGCGCCATGGAGGGCGAATCGGGGCAGACGATGTTTCGAGGAGGCAAACCGGACATTCCCACCGCCGCCCCGGCCGCCCCGGGCCAGGAGTATCCGCTCGTCCGGGAGCAGCATATCCGCAATCAACACGTGTCCTTCGGGATCGACCCGATCAACCTGCGTGCCTGTCGGAATCCGGATGGTGGTCGGCCGGCCGCGCCGGCCATGCTTTTTGTTTCCGCTGCCGTTGACACCGTCCTCGGCTCTGATGTTGGGATGAAGCGAAAGATCATAGAGGGTAGCCAGGCGCGGGTCGCCTTCGAGGTAAATGCCGCCGCCGTCCCCCCCATCTCCGCCGTCCGGGCCGCCATGCGGGATGTACTTCTCCCGCCGGAACGACACACACCCGTTCCCACCGCGGCCGGCCCGCACACGGAGAACGACCTCGTCAACAAACAATGAAGGTGCGTTTGAAACCTGTTGTCAGGCCGCGATCTGCTGGGGAAGAACGCTGACAAATCGGCGGTTGAGCCGGTGAATAAACGTGACGTATCCGCTGCCGGTTGCAAACAGTGTGTCGTCCTTGCCGCGGTCGACGTTCAATCCCGGATGAAACGCCGTCCCGCGCTGCCGGATGATGATGTTCCCCGCCCGGACAAACTCGCCGTGAGTGCATTTGACGCCCAGCCGTTTGGATTGGCTGTCGCGGCCATTCTTGGTTGAACCCTGGCCTTTTTTATGAGCCATGGCGCGTCACCTCTTACTCTCGTTTCGTTGCGTCACAGACCGAGTCGCGCGTGTCTGTTGACGTGATTTCCGATAACAGGATGTTCTCCGGATACTGCTCCGACAGAGACAAAATCGACGGATAAAAATACCGCGCCAGCCGCTCCACTTCCTGCCGCTGCTCGGCCTCGATTTCCGCTGAAACAACAAATACCATCCGGCCCGCTTTTCGATCCAGCTCCACATGGACTCGGTCACCCAAACCCTCTATCAGGTTCCGAAGCCACGCCTGCAGGAGCGCGGAAACCGCGGCGCATACCACATCCTTCCCACGCGTGCCAAAATCAGCATGCCCCAACGCCCGAATTGAAATAAACCCCTTCGGGCCAATCTCTCGAACAATGCGGATCATCTCTCCATTTCCCCTCTCTACTAAACGCCGCCGGGCCTCTCACCGCGCCGGCGGCGTTCCATCCCCATCCTCTGGGATGGCTTAACTCTTGATTTGTTCGATGACGATCCGCGTTAATGGCTGGCGGTGCCCGATGGTCTTCTTCGATCCCTTCCGCCGCCGATATTTGAAACTCACAACCTTCGGCCCCTTGATATGCGCGTCGATCCGGGCAACAACTTTCGCGCCCTCCACGTACGGCCGGCCCACTTTCGTTGACCCGTTACCCCCGATGAACAGCACCTCCGGGATCTCCAGCGATTCCGCCGCCTCACCCACCCTGCGCGGAACCTCCACCCGGTCCCCTTCCTTGACCCAAAATTGCTTGTCTCCGATGGTTACGATCGCGTACATACGCTCCTACCCTATAGTAAACCCGCGCCCTCTTGTCAATCACGGCTTCACGCCGGAAACGCAAGTCTAAAAAAAGTCGTCCCCACCCTCTGCTGAGCCGGCTTCAGATAGACCCGCTCATCTTGTTCAGATTGGCTTTCCGAATTCGCCAAAAATCGGGCCACAAAGAACCCTCCCTCAAGGCAAACTCAGTACACCGCCGCCGGAATTCAGACGACCGTGTTGGACCTTGAAATCGCCGCCAAGCAGAAACTGTGGGGATGCTGCTAAAACGGTCTTAAACCGCGGCCGCCCGTGTGACGTTCAGCGCCTGCTTGCCCTTCTTGCCTTCGCCGATGTCAAACTGGACTTTCTGGCCTTCCTCAAGGGTTTTGAAACCGTCACCGCTGATGCTGGAAAAGTGAACAAATATGTCCCCTCCCCCGTTGTCCATCTCGATGAATCCATAGCCCTTTTTGGCGTCAAACCACTTCACCTTGCCTGTAGCCACTTACAAACACCTCTTTCAAAAAATCCGTCTTCCCCCAATACTGATTCGGGGAGTTCCTGCCGTCCGCTGGTCCCTGAATATGAGCCTTCGCCGGACATACAGACCCATCCGCCGCTCTGGCCAAATGAGCGGCGCCATCATACTTAAGCCGAATCCAATGTCAATAGATTTGTGATGGGAATCATGATAAAGTCCGCACTCATGGCGATTCCGCCCGTAGCTCAATTGGATAGAGCATCAGACTTCGGATCTGAGGGTTGGGGGTTCGAGTCCCTCCGGGCGGGGTTATGATCCCCTGCGCCTGCCCGCTCGCCCAGTACCGCTCCCAGCAACACGCCATCAATCGCGCCATCCGGTCGGTCCTGTCCGTTGGCCGGTATGTGCTCGGCCCGCAGGTTGAAGCGTTTGAAAGGGAATTCGCCGCGTACATCGGTGTTCCCTTCGGCGTCGGTGTCGCCAGCGGCACCGACGCGATCGCGATCGGCCTGAGATCACTCGGCATCGGGCCCGGAGACGAGGTCATTACGGTGGCCCATACGGCGGTGGCGTCGGTTGCGGCGATTGTGCAGGCGGGTGCCACCCCCGTCTTTGTCGACGTCCGGCCGGATGATCTGACGATCGATCCGGCGCGAATCGAACCCGCCATAACCCGGAAAACCCGGGCCGTGATCGCGGTGCATCTGTACGGCCAGCCGGCGGATATCGCATCCATACGGCGTCTGTGCCGACGCCGGCGTCTGGCGTTGATCGAGGATGCGGCGCAGGCTCACGGCGCGCGCGAGGGCAAGCGGCGGGTGGGATCGTTTGGCGATCTGGCGGCGTTCAGTTTTTATCCGACAAAAAATTTGGGCGCGATCGGCGATGGCGGAATGATTGTGACGCGTCATCGGGCCCTGGCCGAACGAGTCCGGCAACTGCGCGAGTACGGCTGGGATCGCCGGCGGGTGTGTCTCCGGTCAAACGGATGGAACAGCCGGCTCGACGAAATTCAGGCGGCGGTCCTTCGGGTGAAATTGCGAACGCTTGATTCCAACAATGCCAAACGCCGCCGCATCGCCGGCGCCTATGGCCGGCTCCTGCGCGGGGTGGATGTGACACTGCCTGCCAGTCGTCAGGGATGCGAGCCGGTGCATCACCTCTATGTGATCCGGACGGCCCATCGGGATCAGATGCGGTTGTTCCTAGCCGGGCAGGGTATTCAGTCCCTGATCCACTACGATCCACCGGCCCATCTCCATCCGGCTTTCCGCGCTTACTCTAAAAACATCATCGGCGTGGGGTTGTCAGTGACCGAATCGGCCGCGCGCGAAGTTTTGTCTCTGCCAATGTATCCGGAATTGACCGCGCCGCAGGTACGAGAGGTGGCCGCCGCCGTCCGTGAATTTTTTTCTTGACGGCCGGATGAAAAGGGCAGGTCGTGTATAGCCGAAGGGGCGGATTTACGCTTCTGGAATTGCTGATCGTCATTGCAATCCTTGGACTCCTTGCGCCCGTGGCGCTTTCCAAGTATGAGCAGGTCCTCTGGAAAATAAAGATGCAGGCAATGCTATCGTGGGGCGCCCAGCTGGTTTCCGCGATTAAAGTCTACGTTGCGCATCACGGCATCCCTCCGCCGGACGGCCCGCCTTCTTCGGACTGTGGGACGGTTTATGACGAGATCCATGATGTGGATGTGCTCTACGGTCCGGACATCAGTTATACACTTAAAGCCGAGGGGCTCCTGCAGAAAACCACGTGCGAAATCTATAAAGATCTTTTCTCTTCCAGAATAGCGGGAATGGGTGCTTGGTATGAAGGATCTTCGCAGAACCCGTTGGATATTTCCTTTGACTGGTGTCTTCTACCCAACTACTATCCCGAGCGGTTTCATCGTCCGTGCATTTATGCAACCAAGGGCAGCGCCGGATTTTCCGGTTGCCAAACAACGTGGAATTCTTCGACGTGGTCGGTCTCATACTGCAACCCGGATAACATCGTATGGTAACGAAACGGATTCTCGTTCTTAGTTTTGCCCTCGTGTGCGCGCTGTTCTATTTCAATCATCATCGGGCCAGGGAATCGGAAAGGATGCAAAAGGCCAGAGACGAGTACGAAAAGAGTCACAGGGAACGATCGGTCGATGATGACACCCGCGCCGTGCGCGGCGGGCCTTCCGCCGGAACAAGCCGGGGACCCAGACGGTCTCTTGGAATTGGCCGCTAACCCATATATTCTATGACTTCATTCGTGTTTATTCGTGTCGTGTCCATTCGTGGTTCAGATGGCATCCCGTGGCGGTCGATCCCACCTGGTGCCTCTGTTACCGGCCTTGGCTCTTCATCAAGTTTCTCACCGCCTCCAGATTTTTTTTCGCCGGCTCGTACGCGGGGTTGATCCGGAGCGCCTCGAGAAAATGCCGCTCGGCATCCGTCAGCCGGCCCTGCCGGGCGAGGGCGTTGCCGAGATTGAAATGCGCGTCGGTTTGGCTGGGCTGGATCCTTAACGCCTCCCGGTAGTGCCGCTCGGCGTCTGACAGATTTCCCTCGACGGCCAGCACGTTTCCGAGATTGTTGTGCGCTTCCGCATTTTCCGGCTGGATCCTCAGCGCCTCCTCAAAATGCCCGCGCGCCTCCGCCACCTCGCCCTTCTGGTAGAGCAACTTCCCCAGATTGTTGTGCGCGGTTTTGTGGTCCGGGACCATCTGGATCGTCAGGCGGTACTGCTCGATCGCCTCGTCCGCCCGGCCCTGCCGGGACAGGAGGTACCCGAAATTGAAATGCGCGGCCGGATAATACATTGACTTGATCCGGATGGTTTCCTGATAGTGCTTGATCGCCTCTTCCATCCGACCCTCGGCAAATAACGCGTTCGCCAGATTGTAGTGCGCCAGATAGTTGTTCTCCGTCACGCGGACCGCCTGCCCGTACAGGGATAGACTGTTCCTCCAAGTGCTCACATGCGCCCGCCCGGCCGCCGAAATCGCCAGGAGTAGGGCGCTGGCGGTCACGCATAGAATAGCCCGCCGATGCGGCCGGATCAGCCGCTCCGCGGCCCCAAGTGCCGGCGTCTCCGACGCCGGCCGGTCTGTCAGGGCTTGGGAGACCCACCAGGTCAACGCGAGATAGACGCCGATCAGGGGAACATACGTGTACCGGTCCGCCATGGCTTGCCGGCCGACCTGAATGATCCCGATGACCGGTAGAAGGGTGATCAGGTACCAGAACCAGCCAACCGCAAGATACGGCCGGCGCCGGCCCGCGCGGCTTAAGGCGGCGATGGAGATCAGAGCAACGGACGCGGCCGAGACGCCGACCAGCCAGAGCGGATGGGCGCCTTTCGGGTGGGGATAGAAAAAGGCGAGATCGGTTGGCCAGACCATCCGTTTCAAATACAGGATGAGACTGACCGGCGCGTTTTCCAGCCGCATCATCAGCGGCATGCTTTCCAAACCCGCCATCGCGCCGCCTCCACGCTGAACCAGGACGGTGATGACTGACGAGATAATACTGAGCCCCAGCAGAGGCATTTTCTCCAGTACCAACCGCGTGACCGGCTCCGGCCGGCGCAGGGGCCAGAGATCCAGAAGAAACAGGATGACCGGCACGGTCACCAGCATCGGTTTGGACATCAGACCCATCGCCAGCCACAGCGCCACCCATCCGTATCGGCCAATCGCCGGCGCCCGGGCGTAGGCCGCGTAACTGAGCAGGGTGAGAAACCAGAACAGAGTGCTCAGAACATTTTTTCGTTCCGCCACCCAGGCCACCGACTCGGCGTCCAGCGGGTGGACCAGAAACACCGCCGCCACAAACGCGCTCTCCCAGAACGTGCCCGTCAGAACGGTGAGAACATGAAAGAGCAGCACCCCATTGACGAGGTGGAGAGCGAGACTGGTGAGATGGTGACCGCCGGATCCCAGGCCGAAGAGGTCCACATCCAGCATGTGCGAGATCCAGGTGATGGGATGCCAGTTCGTCGCGTGTCCGCTCGTGAATGCCCAGACCAAGTTTGCCATCGTCACGCCGCCGGCGACATTCGGGTTCTTTGTCACGTAGAGCTGGTCGTCGATTTCCAAAAACTCGAAATCCCGAACCTGCAAAAACACGACTAGCCCCAGACCTACCAGCGCCGCCGCCACACAGAACTGGCGGCGCCGGGCATTCGACGCGCCGGGCGCAGGGGTGGATTTGATGGTTTCGGGTCTGGCCTTTCGATTCCCATATGCCATGGAGATGCGAGTCTCCCAAAAATTGGGCTCTCCAGCAATACGTTTTTATTGGACGGGGCTGACGCCCGATGGCAGGATGCAGCGTCGGAATGAAAAAGAAAAAATCACCGCGGCCGCCGATCGCGGAGACGGCCCCGCCGGTTCGGCCGCTCTCCGTGCCGAACTGGGTCGACGGCTTGATCCTTGCAATCATCGTGGCCTTCGCCGCCTATCTGCGGTCCCGGTTTCTTGGAATCCCATTTGAACGGGATGAGGGAACCTACGCCTACTTCGGACAGCTGGTCCTCGACGGGGAAATACCCTACACATCGTTTTATGAGATCAAACCGCCCGGCCTCTTTTACGCGTACGCATTTCTCATCCGCGTATTTGGCGCGACGGTCGATGGACTCCAATTGGGGTTTCTCCTCGTCAATCTCGTGTCTCTGGCCGCCCTCTACGGGTTGGTCCGGCTCATCGTCGGCCGGGTGGCCGCGCCGGCTTCGGCGCTCGCGTTTTCCGTCCTGTCTTTGTCGCCCCATGCGTCCGGGTTTACCTGCCAGGCCGAACACTTGGTCGTGATGCCGGCGCTGGCGGGACTGTGCCTTCTGGCGGCGGCGGCGCGATCGGACCGGCGGGCCCTGATGGCCGGCGCCGCGGCGCTTTTGGGGTCGTCTTTTCTGATTAAACAAAATGGCGCCTTTTTTGTCCTCTGCGGCGCGCTGTTCTGGCTGGCGCATCTTCTCCGGAAAAATCTGTCCTGGCCGGCGATCCTGAAACAGGCAATGATCTTCGGGATTGGCGCCGCGGCACCGTATGCGATCGCTTGCGCGGTCCTCTGGTATCAGGGCGCATTCTCGGATTTTCTCTACTGGACATTCGACTATGCCAGGCATTACACGACGGAAAGCTCGTTCATGGTCGGCCGCCAGAGATTTCTCCGGACGTTTCGGGACCTGACGCAGGGATACGAGGCGCTCTGGATCCTGTCCGCGGCCGGGCTTCTGTCAGTGCCGCCGCCGTTGTCGGCCGGCCGTGCGCCGCTGTTTGTGTGGCTGTTTTTCATCTGTTCCTTTCTGACCGTGTGTCCCGGATTCTGGTTTTATGGCCATTACTATCTCATGTGGATTCCCGCCGTGTCGGCCGCGGCCGGCGTGGCTGTGGAGTCCTTGGCGAATTTGCTTCGCCGGCGGCTGGACGCCGCGTTGTCGGTTACGATCGCGGCGCTGGTCTTTGCCGTGTCTTTTGGGGATGCCTGGATCAAGCATCAAAGATATTATTTGAATCCGGATCACACCGCCGTCCTGCGCGCGGTCTATGGATCGGAACCGTTTCCGGAAGCGAAAGTCGTCGGCGACGCGGTCCGGAAGAAAGCCCGGGAAGGCGACCGGCTGGCGGTGCTCGGGTCGGACCTTGAAATCTATTTCTATACCGGCCTTCGGTCGCCATCGCGGCATGTGTATCTGACTTATCTGGTCGACGGCACGCCCCGACACGCGCAGTTTCAGAGGGAATTCATTCAAGACATGGAAACCGCCCCGCCCCGGTTCGTCGTCCTCTTCAAGCACCCCGCGTCCTGGATGGTGTACCCGACCGCCGACAAGACCATCCTCTCGTGGATCAATCCCTTCGTGAACCAGCACTATACGCTGACCGGGGCCGTTGACATGATCGCGCCCGACCGGACAAACTACGTCTGGGGCGTTGAGGCGGCCGGCTACAAACCGATCGGGAATTATCGTATATATCTCTTTGAGCGACGTGAGATGAACTGAGAGGAACCGGGATGGCGAAACTGATCGAACTGAAGACGTTTGCGGACCAGAGGGGGAACCTCTCGGTGATCGAGGAGCCTCAGTTGCCGTTTGCCATCAAACGGGTGTTCTATATCTACGGCGTTGACAGCTCGACCCGGGGTGGACACCGGCATCACAAGACCCGGCAGGCGCTGATTTGTCTGCGAGGCGGCTGCGTCGTCGACAGCGACGACGGAACGGCGCGGGAGACGTTCGCGCTCGACTCGCCCCGCAAATGCCTGATCCTGGAACCGCGGGATTGGCATGTCCTCCACCACTTCACTCCAGACGCCATCCTGATCGTCTTCGCGTCCGAGCGATTTGAGGAGAAGGATTATATATTTGAAAAATATCCGGAAAGGGTGAACCAATGAACGTGTCGGTCGTCATACCGGTTTACAATGCCGAAAAGAGCATCGAGTCCCTGGTGGCCGAGATTCACCGCGTGATGGGCGACATCGGCCACGAGATCGTCCTCGTCAATGACGGGAGCCGGGATCGGACCGAGTCGATCTGCGAGCGTCTGGCGGGACAGGACAAACGAATCCGGTTTATTTCGCTTCGCCGGAATTTCGGCGAACACAACGCCGTCCTCTGCGGACTCAACTTCGCCGCCGGAGACGTGTCGGTCATCATCGATGACGACTTTCAGAATCCTCCGTCGGAAATACCGAAACTCCTCCGGGAGATGGACCAGGGCCACGACGTCGTCTATTCCCGCTACGATGAAAAACGGCATTCGCCGTTCCGGAATCTCGGCAGCGCCGTCAATGACTGGTTCGCAACCCGGCTGCTGGCCAAACCGAAAGATCTCTATCTGTCCAGTTTCAAGGCCATCCGCGGCGACCTGGTAAAGGAGATCATCCAGTACAAAGGCCCATTCCCGTACATCGACGGCCTCATCCTGAGGGCGACCGACCGGATCGGCTGGGTGACGGTCGAGCATGACGAGCGCCGCGTGGGTCGGTCGAATTACACGATGGGCAAGCTGGTCTCGCTCTACATGAACATGTTTTTCAATTTTTCGATCCGTCCCCTGCGGATGTTTACGCTGGCGGGGTGCGCGATATTCGTGTTCGGGATGGTTTCATCGATTGCGTTTGTCGTGGAAAAGCTGATGCATCCCCAGATCGCCGTCGGATGGACGTCGCTGATCACGGCCGTTCTGACTCTATCGGGATTTCAAATCATGTTCCTCGGACTCCTCGGCGAATACCTCGGCAAACAGTACCTCGATCAAAACCGTACCCCCCAGTGGGTGATCAAAGGGAAAATCCTAAACTCGGCCGATGAGTGATGCCGGCCCCAAGTGTCGGAGTACCCGACTCCGACCCGAATCCGACCGGATAGTCCATGCTCGACCGTGAGGTCGAATACCGCCGCATGGCGGAAGCCGAGCGGCGTCTGTGGTGGTACCGATCTCTTCATCGCATGGTCATTCAAACGCTGCACCGTGCCGGTGTGGCTCCGGGCGATCCGCTGATCGACGCCGGCTGCGGCACCGGGGGACTGATGGCGGCTCTCAAGGAGAGTCACTTCACGCGGGTGCGCGGTTGCGATCTGTCGCCCGATGCGGTCGGGCGATGCCGGGATCAGGGATTCGACGTGACGCCGGCGGACGTCCGAAATGTGGCGGCACTGTTTTCACCGGTCTCCGCGCGAGCGCTGATTTGCAATGACGTTTTCTGTTTTCTTGGCCGGCCGGAATGGAAACCCGTGACCGATCAGTTTTTCCAGATCCTCCAGCCCGGCGGTATCGCGATTCTGAATCTGCCGGCGTTGTCCGCGTTCCGCGGCATTCATGATGTGGCCATCCGGATCGGTCATCGGTTTTCGAAGAAGGATTTGCCGGACCTCTTTGATCCGGAGAAGTTTTCCATGGTTCGGGCCGTTTACTGGCCGTTTCTGCTGTCTCCCCTGATTCTCGCCGTCCGGCTCGGGCAGAGAATTCGGTTGATTCTCTTCAAAAATGTCACAATCGAATCCGACGTCCATGTCCCGCCGTTCTGGTTAAATGAGCCTTTTCGCGCCATCACGGATCTTGAAAACAACTGCCTGCGCGCCAAACCCTGGGGGAGCAGCCTCTTTGTGGTACTGCGAAAATCCTCTCCCGTTTCAAGATAAATCCCTTTCGCATGACGGTGGGTCGTAGCCCTTTTGCCTGTTTGGGTTTCCCGGTTTCGTCACGGACGATAAATCTTAATCCCGTAAAATCGATTCGACCATCAATTGTGGGCGGATAAAATTCCACCGAGTTTTGCGCTGTCGAATTTTGACCGAACATGGTTACGATGACAGCGCTGACCAGAAGCGATCTGTATGGCATGCGGTATTGTTCCTTTCTCTTAGGGACCAACTGTGCATCCGGGGTGTAGCCCGTGAGTATCTTGCAATATCCACTTGTCACGCACGTCTGAAAGGAAAGGAAGGCACAACCGTTCGCCGGACTATTCCGGGCGGTTCGGGGGTGTGACGGTGGTGGTCGTTGAAATGGTGGATTGAACCTGCACGGCTTCCTTGACCTGCGCCTGGGCTTCGACGACGGTGATGGTCACCGGCGCGTCCACGATTTCCGTGCTGGTCAGCGCCGCCTTGTCTTCCTGCGGAGTCGATCCGGCCGGCAGAATGCTCGGCGCGACGGCCTCCTGAAGAGCGGCGGATGGCTCAATAACACCTTTCGGATCCGAGGCGCTCTGAACGGCACAGGACAGGCCGTCGGAAATGGGGATCGCATAATCAAGCGTCTGCGGGTCCAATAGCGGCGCAACGTCCCCACCCTCGGCCGCGCCGGCGCCTGAGAGGGCCTGCTCCGCCTGCTGAATCCAGGCGTTGAACTCGGCGGCGGCTTCCGCGGGCGTCGCCGCCGACTCGTCCTTCTTCTCTTTCTTGCCCTTCTCCTCGCCCCGACCCTTCTCCGATCCCTCGCCCACGCCGCCTGCGCGGCCGCCGCCGGCGGGAGCGATGTTGAGCATCGCCTGAACGGCCGGTGGAAGAGCTTCGGCCCGGACCGGCGTCATGTATCCTTCCCCATCGCGGATTTTGACTTGCGTGCCGAAGCCCTTGTTGAAACTGCACTCCTGTTCCGTTCCGCGAACGCCCGCGACGGCGGTGGGTGTGGTCACGGTGAATCGGTTTGGTTTGGCGCTTTTTGGGTCAACCTTCGATATGACTTTCCCGGCCTGAAGAAAGAGTTCGGTGGTGACGGCCCTGGCGTCCTCGAATGTCCGGCCGATGACGAACTGCGTGAGGGGTTCAACCGCCGTTGAGCTATTTTTGAAAACGACCGACGCCGTGCCGTCGATCCCGGTATTGATCTGGTCTCCGGGATTGACGGCCATCCCGCTCGTCGCTTTGACCCAGTTCGCGCTCCCACGCCGCTGGACCTCAACCTCCCCCCGGACATCAGCCAGTTTTCCGACCAGGATGTCGGCGCCCCATGCGGCGCCAGAGGGGCGGCCGACCATGACGGACAAAGCCAGCAGAAGGCAAACCCCCGAAATCATCAATCTCCCCAAGTCTTTGTTCATGGCTCGCCCCCACCGTCCCTGGTGTGCTCCAGAATGCGGGACAAAAATCCAAGCAACTCGCCGCCACTCATGCGCTGATGGACGGTGCTGTCGGGCGGGAGGAGTTTCAAGTAGACGGCCTCGCGAAGCGCGTATCGCTGACTGCCTTTGAAAATCCTGTTCATGACCCAGCCCTTGACGCCCATCGACCGCATCAGCATGTGCGCCGCGTTGCCTTTCGTCAGCCGCCGATCGGCGAGTTGCGCGATGTCCTTGCGGAACCGGATGCCGTGGTCTTCATAGAGATACATCAGTTCCTGCCAGGAATCAGTCATGCCTCGGTACCCCTTGGCCCGCGCGACGGCGTGGATGGCGTCTTCGATC
>CAZHRJ010000074.1:11640-15192 GCA_964534765.1 uncultured bacterium | reverse complement strand
AGTGGATCGTTGACCGCGTGCGGGGAAAAGGGGTCGGAGAGGGCCCGAGCGGGCACGGGTTTCGACGGGGTCTGACTGCTGATTTTTTCAGCGTGTTCCAACAAATCGATCTGTTCCCGGGCCGATACTTTGAGCGCGGAGATTTTCCCGGCCAGATCATCGAGGTTCGGATCAGGCACGTACTGGACATCGAGCCGGGAATCCGCGTCGGCCATTTTGAGGTGCCCGAAGAGGTACGCGGCCCAGCCAAGGACGAACAGGAGCAGCGCGATAGCCAGTATTTTTTTCACAGGGTGATTGTCAGCCGGACAGATTGTTTGTCCGCGCGTTCCATCAGAAACGACTCGATCCGGGGCATATCCGGCGCGGCCGTGGAAAGGAACCGGACGATTCCGTCGAACCGACCCTCGAACTGAATCTGGGTCGACTCCACAGACTGGCGGTAGGATACGAGCCGGACGGCGTGGCGTTCCATGGCGGAGACGACCGACGGCGGCAGGGATCGCCTGTGGCGGTACCCGCGGCCGTCGGACGCCGACAGGACCGCGTCTTCCGCGGATTTAGGTCCGAAGAGTTTGACGCGGAGAGCGATCTGGAGGGAGGCGATATCCTGAAGATCATCGCGAGCCTGGGAGAGGCGGGCGATATCATTTTTCTGGGATTCAAGGACTGATCCGATGGACCGGGCGGTCAGAAGCCACTGGCGGAAATAGACCGAGGTCAGGATGACCAGGAGGAGACCGATCGGCACCCAGATGCCGAGGAATTTACGCGCCAGGTTCTTTTCCATCGGTTGACACCACGATTCGAAATCGGTAGTTCGCGCCGGAGACGCGGGCATCGCCCGCACTTGGCGCGCCAGAAGCGCCATCGAGCTTCATTTCATCCACCCGCACCGCCGTGCCTAGCCGCCGGGCGAGCTGGTCCACCCAGGCGATCGCACGGTCGGGAGATCGAGTCTGGCCGATGAGGGCAAGGGACTGTTTTTCCTTTGGGCGCGCGAAAATGCTCCGGTACGATTTCTGCGCCGATGCGGGATCGATCGACTCCAACGAACCGTTGCCCATCCTGTCCAGAAATACTCCGGCCGGGATCGACTCGGACACGAGCGTCAGAAACTCCGGCAGGCTGCTGAGGATCTGCGCTCCGGCCGGCGCGTGATCGGAGACGCGCTGAGCGCTGATCTGAACGATTTTTTCCGCGACCGGTATGGATCCGCGTTTGGATTCGACATCCTCGCGGAGTGCCTGAATTTTTTGCGAGTTGGACAGGAGATCGGATTTGAGAGTGAGAATTCGTGAAGAGATATAGGTATTGACCGACACAAAGGACAGCGCGAGCATGGCGGCGAGGGATCCGTAGATCACCATGTCAAAAGCGTCGAACCGCCGGGCCGCGAGGGCCTGAGGGATTCCGATGAAATTCAATTCCCGGACCGAGGCCGACTGAGACGCCAGTGCGGCTCCAAGGGCCAGAATGGCCATGTCGGCCGGGCAGTCGTCTGGCATTGAGAGGCCGAGGGCTTCCGGCAGATCATCAAAGACGACTCGGGATGCGGAGGCCGCGACCAGGATATCCGTCGTCCAGGACCGGATCGACCGGTTGCCGAGCAGGATGACCGCGTCCGGGTTTCCGCCGAGGCCTTCGTTTTCCATATAGTACATCACCCTCGTCAGGGTCTTCCGAAACCGCGCCCGGACGGCGCTTGCCTCCGCCCGGTGAACATCATCGAACACATTCACCAGGTCGCCGTTTCGAAGTCCGATGTACCGGGTGGTTCGAGCGCCGACGAGAACCACGAGTGTTCTGCCGGGCAATTCCGGCCGGGCCTGTTTGAGGGCCGCCGCGATGGCGACCGAAGGCGGGATGATTCCGGAGAGTTTAGGCATTCGGCCGGCGTCGGAGACGCCGGCAATTGGAGCACCGGGGGCGCTGACCCGGCCGGCCTTTTCGAGAGATTCCAGGAAAGGTTCGAGCCGGCCGTCCCGAATTCCGTGAAAGACGATTTCCCCATCCTGGAGGCGGTTGAAACGAAGGACGAGTGACTGTGAATCGGGTGCCGGGATCAATTCGGGGCGGTTATATCGGACGTATTCCATTTCGCGTCCTTTGAATTCGCGTGGGACCGATGTCCGGCGGGCGAAAAACCGGATCGGCTCCATCGGCACCGCCCAGCCGGGCTGTGCGTGAGGCCCATCCAAGAGACGCGCGAACGATTTTTTTCCCACGACCGTGACGGCAACGCCCAGGAGTCGATCCTCCGACATTGCGTATCCAACCGCGCCACCGAAGGTACGCCCCAGCAGATTCCGCAGGCCGGAGGGAAAGCGTGACCAGATTTCCATTAGGTGATTGTACCGTCGGTGGATCAGCCGAGTCAATTTTTTCCATGGTTGAATAATCAGTGGGGGATGGGTATTCTCCGGTCATGCGTACGCGGGAAGAGGACGACCGGACGCGCGAGACGATCCGGCAGAAGAGGAAGACCAGCGCGCAAAAGACGGACAAGTCGCTCACCATCGTATTTACGGGTGACGGCAAGGGGAAGACCTCGGCGGCGCTGGCGATGGCATTCCGGACGGTGGCGCATGGGTGGAAGGCCGCGGTGGTGCAATTTTTAAAGAGTCCGAAGGATTTCAAGTACGGTGAGCATGTGATCGCCCGGAAGCTGGAGGGACTGGATTTTTTCACGATGGGAGCCGGATTTACCTGGGACACAAACAACCGGGATCTGGACATCCGCACGACGCTGGAAACCTGGGAGACCTGCAAGCGGTGCGTTTTATGCGGAGAATACAAGCTGGTGATCTGGGACGAGATCAATTATGTCATCGATTATGGATTTCTTTCGGTTGACCCGGTCCTGGAATTTTTGCGGAAAAAGCCGCCGAAGGTTCACATCTGCCTGACCGGCCGAAACGCACGGCCGGAGATCATCGAGATCGCCAATCTGGTAACGGAGATGAAAGAGATCAAACACCCGTACAAGCTCGAAGGAATCATCGCGCAGAAGGGGATTGAGTACTAGCCCGGGCTAGCCTGGGCTGGCCTGGGCTGGCAGGTGGTGTGGCCACCCAGAGCCTCACGACATCGGCGGCAAGGAAACGGTCTTCCACGATCGTCCACCCGCCGGATCGCAGGTGATCGAATGTCCTGCGGTCGAACCGCGCCCCATAGGCCCATTCGACCCACGGAGACACCGCCCTCATGATCCATCGCCGCAGGGGCCGACGGGAAAACTGATACTCCACAAAGGCGGCCCGGCCGGATGGGCGAAGAACCCGGGCCAGTTCGGCAAGGGCCGCGGGCTGGAATTCGTCCGGGAGAACACAGAAGAGAAACGTTGACGCGACTGCATCAAAAGAGCCTGACTGAAACGGCAGCGCCGTCACCGATCCGACCGCGAGGGGGACCGCGCGTTTATGAGCGAGTGCGCGGCGGCGGGCCTGGCGGATCATGATCTCCGATAGATCCACCCCGACGACGCGCGCCCTCGCCGGATAGAATGCCGCGTTTCTGCCCGTGCCGACGCCCGCGTCCAGAAGTCGGCCG
>CAZHRJ010000074.1:0-11540 GCA_964534765.1 uncultured bacterium | reverse complement strand
GCGTCGGAGACGGCGGCACTTGGGGCGCCGGAGGCGCTGATCCGGCCGGCGTCGGAGACGGCGGCACTTGGGGCGCCGGAGGCGCTGATCCGGCCGGCGTCGGCCACCGATTTCCATACCAGAGACCGGATCGACCGGTACCGGCCAATCTCCCACGGCAGGTCCAGGAGGTCGTACCAGGGACCGATTCGCGAGTACGTTTTTTTCAAATCGGCCATGGCGGATTCAGGGACACGACGGCCGAGGCCGGTCATTTAACTTCCGAAGGATCCGACCGGGATCTCCAGAATTCGATGAGGATCGGCAGGACGCTGATGAAGATGATGAGAAGGACCATTTTTTCGAGATTGCGCTGGACCCAGGGTATGCTGCCAAGAAAAAATCCGAGGGACGTCATGCTCAGGACCCAGCCGATGCCGCCGAAGACGTTAAAGGACAAAAATCGCCGGTACTTCATATCGGCCACGCCGGCAACCACAGGCGCGAAGGTCCGGATGATCGGGACAAACCGGGCCAGGACGATGGTCTTACCGCCGTGTTTTTCATAGAACTCGCGGGTACGGATGAGATGTTTCTTTTTGAAAAACCGGGAATCCTCCCGCTGATAAATCGCGTGGCCGGCCCGGTTGCCGATCCAGTATCCGACGGTATCTCCGGCGATGGCGGCGATGATCAAAAGGGCGTTGAGCCACAGAAAATCAAGATGTCCGAGACCCGCGACGAACCCCGCCACAAATAGAAGAGAATCACCCGGAAGAAAAAATCCGACCAGAAGGCCCGTCTCGGCAAAAACTATCCCGACCAACACGGCATACCCGCCCGCCTGGATCATCGCCCGCAGACCGTCCGGGGTAAACAGGTAAAACTTCATCTGCTCCAGAAACTCAACCATGCCGGAGGCCTTCTATCACAAAAACAATTCGATGGATACTTCGCCGTCGTCGAGGTAAATAGAAGGGATCATGAGGCCGATACTGAAGAGGGTATTTATTATTCTGATTGTCCTGGTCGGTGTGGTCCTTGTCTATCGAACGGGCCGGGATTTTTTCACGCTTCTTAGGGAGAGCCGGATCCGGAAAATCTGCATGGAGGTCCCGGAGGACCAGTACACCCCGTGTCTGGAACGACACGGCTCGACCCTCATTCAAAATCGGCGTGAGATGCCCGCGCCCACCACCGTCATTCCCGTCGACTCCCCGGCCGCAGTGATATCCCGGTAAGGTGAGGGCCGCGCAGGCCATCGGGCGCGGATCGATGAATGTCCTGAAGGCACATCAGATCCAGCGGCCTGCGGGACCGGATGGAAGAAATGGCGCGGACCGCGTATCGCGCCGCAGCCAACGTCGTGAAAATGGGGACGCCAAACGACAGGGCCGCGCGGCGAATTTCGCGGAAATCGGAATGCCCGGCCGTTGATTGAAACGTATTGAGGATCATTTGAATTTTTTTCCTTCGAATCAGATCAATCACTCCCCGGGGACGATCCTCCTCCGGCAGAACTCTTGCCGGACAGCCGCCGAGTTTGAGGAATCGTGCCGTGCCCGGCGTGGCGAGGATGGAAAAGCCAATCCGCCGAAGTGACCGGGCCAAAGCGAGGAACCTGGGTTTATCCGGATCCTGTACGCTGACCAGGACCTGGCCGGAACTGGGCAGCGGGAATCCGGCGGCCGCCTGGGATTTGGCGAACGCCGCGTCCGGGTGGGCGCTGATGCCCATGACTTCGCCGGTGGACCGCATCTCCGGGCCAAGAGCGATATCCGTGTTCTGAAACCGCAAAAACGGCATGACCACTTCCTTCACCGAATAGTGTCCCGGAAAATAGAGCCGCCCCGGATCGATACGGTCTCTCAATCGGCCGCCGAGCATGACGAATGTCGCGATGGGAACCAATGGCACGCCGGAAGCTTTTGAGATGAACGGAACGGTGCGGGACGCGCGGGGATTGGCCTCGAGGACATATAAGCGTCCCTTCTGAATGGCGAACTGGACATTCAGCAGTCCCCGGATCCTGAGTTCCGCGGCGAGGAGGCGGGTGGCGTGGACGATCTCGTCGATCTCATGCGCCGAGAGCGTCCGGGGCGGGAAGGTGCAGGCCGAATCCCCGGAGTGGACCCCCGCTTCTTCCACATGCTCCGCAATTCCGACAACGGCGGTGTCCCGGCCGTCGCTGATGGCGTCGACATCGACTTCCACGGCGTCCCGCAAGTACCGGTCGATCAGTATCGGCCTGCCTGCCGGCGACGCCGACACTTGGGGCGCCGGAGGCGCTGATCCGGCGGACGCCCGAAACGCGTCTTCGATGGCCCGATCCAGCCCAACGGCGTCGAATACCACCTGCATGGCCCGGCCGCCGAGGACATAAGAGGGCCGGACCAGAAGCGGGTAACCAGCGCGGCCGGCGAAGGCACGGGCGGCTGCCGCGGTCGACGCCGAGACGTTTTCCGGGCGGCGCAGTCGTAATTTTTTCAGCACGAGATCGAATTTCCGCCGGTCTTCCGCCCGGTCAATGTGTTCCGGGCTCGTTCCCAGAATTCGGACTCCGGCTCGATTCAGATCGCCGCACAAATTCAGCGGCGTCTGCCCACCCAGCTGAACGATCACGCCGCCGGGCCGTTCCCTTGACACGATTTCCAGAACGTCTTCCGCCGTCAGCGGCTCAAAATATAGCCGGTCGGATATTTCCGGATCGGTGCTGACCGTCTCCGGATTGCAATTCACCATGATCACCGGCCGGCCCATACGCTTGACCGTCATTGCCGCCTGGACACAACAGTAATCGAACTCGATCCCCTGCCCGATCCGGTTTGGACCGCCGCCCAGAATCATCACCGGCGGTTTCCGGCCCGGCGACCGGATGGCCGGCTGGGGGACCGAAGAGGCGTAGGTTGAATAAAAATAAGGCGTGGCCGAGGCGAATTCGGCGGCGCAGGTATCAACGAGTTCGAATGCCGGAACGATTTTTTTCCGGATCCGGTCGCCCCGGATCCCGGCGCGACGCCGGCCAGTCAGAAAGGCTATCTGTTCGTCGGTGTACCCCCCCGCTTTAGCCGCGGACAGATCGGCCCGTCCGAATGAGCGGCGGCGGCGAATGCCATTTTCCCAGAGGACCATCTGCCGGATCTGATCGACAAACCACGGATCGATTCCGGAGAGGGTTGAGATTCTCGACGGCGATATCCCCATCATGAGTCCATATTTGACCGCAAACAGCCTATCGCAATTGGGCGTCGTGATTTTGTACGTCAGGAGCCGGGCCATCCGCCGATAGGCGGTGGACATCCGGCCGGAACCTATCGCCGCCAGGACCCGTCCTTCCATGCCGCGGCCGTCGGCGCCAAGGCCGAATCGACCGATTTCCAATCCGCGGACGGCCTTCTGAAGCGACTCGCGGAAATTCCTGCCGATGGCCATTGTTTCGCCGACCGATTTCATCTGGGTGTCCAGCGTGTCGTCCGCGTGGACGAATTTCTCAAACGCGAATCGCGGCAATTTGGTCACGACGTAATCCATGGACGGTTCGAACGCGGCCGGCGTGGTTTTTGTGACGTCATTGCGGATTTCATCCAGCGTGTATCCGATGGCCAGGCGGGCGGCGACTTTCGCGATCGGATATCCCGTGGCCTTGGAAGCGAGCGCGCTGGACCGGGAGACGCGGGGATTCATTTCGATGACCATGACGCGGCCCGATCGGGGATGGATGGCGAACTGAATATTACAGCCGCCGGTATCGACGCCGATTTCGCGGATGATTTTTTTCGCCGATTCCCTGAGATTCTGAAACTGCGCGTCCGACAGGGTCTGGGAGGGCGCGACCGTCACGCTGTCGCCGGTATGGACGCCCATGGGATCGACATTTTCGATCGTGCAGACCACGATCACGTTGTCCGCCGAATCCCGGATCACCTCCAGCTCAAACTCCTTCCAGCCGATCACCGATTCCTCCAGCAGAACCTCGCGCGAGGGACTCGTCCGAAGCGCGATTTCCGCCAGGCGGTCGAGATCCGCGGGCGTCCGGGCGATGCCGGCGCCGGTGCCCGCCAGAGTGAACGAGGGCCGGAGGACAATCGGAAATCCGATGCGCCGGGCCAGGCGGCGCGATTCCGGAACGCTTCTGACCAGGCCGCTCCGGGGCATGTCCAGTCCGATCCGCTCCATCGCGCGCTTGAACTGCTCCCGGTCCTCCGCCATCCGGATGGATTTCACGCCGGCGCCGATGAGGGACACGCGTGAGCGGCGGAAAAAACCGCGCCGGTCGAGGTCCATGACCAGATTGAGGGCTGTCTGGCCACCGAGCGTCGGCAAAATGGCGTCGACCGATTCGCGGCGACAGATGCGTTCGATTGTCCCGGCGGTCATGGGTTCGATATACGAGCGGTCGGCCATGTCGGTATCGGTCATGATGGTGGCGGGGTTGCTGTTGAGGAGCACCACCGCAATACCGGCGTCGCGCAGCGCGCGGCAAGCCTGGGTGCCGGCGTAATCGAATTCGCACGCCTGGCCGATCACGATCGGGCCCGATCCGATCATGAGAATTTTCTTCAGATCCCGCCTAAGGGGCATCAGCGCCGGCTCCGGCAGAGAGTCAGAAACCGGTCGAAAACCGTCCCGCTGTCCCGTGGACCCGGAGCGGCTTCCGGATGAAATTGGACGCCGAACGCCCCAAGACGCGGAAGATCAATTCCCTCGATGGTCCCGTCATAGAGGCTTCGGTGAGTCACGCGAACCGATCGGAGGGAAGGCTTCGGCGGTCTCAGGGAGAAGCCGTGGTTTTGAGTGGTGATGGCGACGGTCCCGTCATGCAGAGACTGCACAGGATGGTTGGTTCCCCGGTGGCCGAACTTCAATTTATATGTTTTCAATCCCGCGGCCAGACCCAGCAGTTGATGTCCGAGACAAATGCCCAGGACCGGCACGCGGCCGAGCGCCCTCTGGATCTGTCGGACGGCCTCCGGCATGGCGCCAGGGTCGCCGGGTCCATTGGAGAGAAGGATTCCCGCAGGACGGTCATTCAGGACGTCATCCGCCGCCGCCCATGCCGGCCACTGCCGGACTGTTGCGCCGCGAAGGAGCAGTTCCCGGAGAATGTTTTGTTTGACGCCAAAATCGAGGAGCGCGATCCTGAGACCGCTTCTGGTCCGTGGAATATGCCAGACCGGCCGGCGGATGCTGACCCGGCGGGACAGATCCAGCCCTTCCATTTCCGGCAACGCGAGAATCCGGCGAAGACGGCCGGCGCGGGAAATGCGGTCGGATGAGATCAATCCATTTTGTGAACCCCGATCCCGCAGGAGTGTGGTGAGCCGGCGGGTGTCGACACCCTGAATGCCCGGGACACCGGCGCGTGCAAGCGCATCGCCGAGACTGAGTCGAGTTTCAGGATTGGAATGGACGCGCGCATATTCCGACACCACGACACCTGCCACACACACGCCAGACGATTCCATCCGCCGGCGTTCGAATCCATAATTGCCGATCAGGGGATTCGTAAAAACAAGAATTTGCCCGGCGTAGGACGGATCAGTCAGGGATTCGGTGTATCCGGTGAGGGCCGTTGTAAAAACCAGCTCGCCGCCCGATGGTTCGGACGGAAATGCGCCAAACCCGGTCCCCCTGAACGTGAGACCATTTCGGAGGGTGAGGGTTACGGCGCGATTCAAGTCCGACTCATGACGGGGAATGGCCGGATACGGGAACCGATTGGGTCAGGCGGTGAGGTCTGAAGCCTGAACCGTTTTCTTTCCGGCGGCCTTGGCCTTCTCGACACCCTCCTTGATTTTGGCGGCCACCAGGTCGCTCAGGACCTGGATGGCGTCACCCGCCGTCCGCATGCCCTGTTCTTTGGCGACCTTCTTCACCTTGCTTGTCACTACCAGCACTTCCGACATATCAACGATTCCTCCTTCGGTTAATTGAATACGGACATTCATAATTTCACCCGGCGCCTCCGTCAAGCGGTGAATAGAAACCGCGGCGCGTCATCTTCCCGTAATGGTTCGTCTGTTACCCTGCTGGGGGAAAGATAAAAAAACGATGAAGGGAGAAAGACCATGTCACTGAAACATCTGATCACCGCTTTGGGTTTGTGTCTCTTCGTCACGGCCCTGGGATTCACGAAAGCGGGCTGCGCCAGGGAGTATGAGGAGGAGGAGGTATCCTGGTCGCAGGTACCCGCGGCCGTGAAAGAGACGATCAACCGGGAAGTCAAGAAGGATGCGAAAATCACGGAGATCGTCAAGAAGACGATTCGCGGAAAGACCGTCTACGAATTCGAGGTGAAACAGGGCCGAAAAGAGCTGGATTACAGCGTCGCCCCGGACGGTAAATTCCTCGGGATCGAAGGACCGGGACACACCTACCGCGGGGAGGAGAATGAAGGGGATGAATCCTCTGAAAACACCGGTTCCTCGAAGATGGCTGAGTCAGGGAAGGACGGTTGGATCGACACGTTTCAAGTCACCGAAGTTGATTTCGTGACGAGCGGCCGTAACCGGTATTGGATTTTAGAGCCTGGGTATCGACTGGTATTAAAGAGCAAGACAGAAGTCGTCGAGATCACGGTTTTGAATGAAACCCGGAAAGTCGGGGGAATCGAGACGCGGATTGTCGAGGAGCGGGAACAGAAGAACGGCCAATTGGTCGAGGTATCCCGAAATTTCTTCGCGGTGGACCGGAAGACGAATGACATCTATTATTTCGGCGAAGAGGTGGACATGTACAACGACGGTAACATAACCGGGCATGGCGGCGCCTGGCTTCATGGGTCGGATGGCGCCCGGTACGGACTCATCATGCCGGCCAAGCCGCGCGTGGGGTACAAGCACTATCAGGAAATCGCGCCTGGAGTGGCGATGGACCGGGCGGAAATTGTGAGTCTGACGACTGTCTTCAAGACTCCCGCCGGGGCGTTCCAGGATTGCCTGAAGGTCGATGAGACAACACCCCTGGAACCGGGGGAACACAGCATCAAGGTGTACGCGCCGGATATCGGGCTCGTCAAAGACGGCCCGACGAAATTAGCGCGACACGGGTTTGTGAAGGGCGGCAAAAAAAAGTAGTCCCGCGAGTTCGGACGGATCGGATGCAGGAGTTATCAAAAAAGAGTGAAAGGAAGGTGTGGACATGAAGAAGGGAAGGAGGCTGCATGAGGATTTTGTTCGTCGAAGATTCCGTCCGGCTCCGGCAGTCGGTCGGGACCGGGTTAAAAAAAGCGGGATATGCCGTCGACATTTCCGGCGACGGCCGGGAAGGGCTGTGGTACGCGGAATCGAACGCCTACGATGTCCTGATCCTGGACTGGATGCTTCCCGGACTGGACGGAATTTCGATTCTCAAGGAGCTGCGCGAGAAGGGAAAGACCGTCCCGGTCCTGATGTTGACCGCGAAGGACACCATCGGCGACCGAGTGCGCGGCCTTCAGTCCGGCGCGGACGATTACCTTGTGAAGCCTTTCGCCTTCGAGGAACTTATTGCGCGCGTGCAGTCACTGGCCCGGCGGGGATACGGCGCGAGGAGCGCACAGGTGACGGTTGGGGATCTGGTGATTGACATGGCGGCAAAGGCCGCGATCCGGAAAGGCCGGCGGATCGATCTTACTCCGTGCGAGTATAGACTGCTGGAGTACCTGGCCCATAGACCCGGCGAGGTGGTGTCGAGGAGTGAGATTGAGGAGCATATTTATGACGAGCGGGTGGAGTCGATGAGCAACGTGGTGGATTCAACGGTGTGCAGTCTCCGGAAAAAAATCGACACGCGGGACGCCGTTGCCTTGATTCACACGAGGCGCGGGATGGGATACGTCCTGGGAGAGATAGCTTCGTGATATCGATCCGGCGCCGCCTTACCGGCTGGCTGCTGGTTGGACTTTTCGTGATCCTGATGACGGGCGGCGCCATTTTTTATCTCTCCGTCCGGTCCGTTCTCCTGTCCGAATTCGATTTCGCGGATGAACACATGCCGTCATTTGAGCGTAAGGATCGGCCGGAATATTTCCAGATCTGGATCGGCGACGCAGCGGTTGAGGGAGAATCCATCGAGAGGTCGGAATCGCTTGACGGGACGGACCTGCCGGACCGCACGGGACCGATGGATTCTCCTGAATTTTGGGATCTGCCCCTTCCGGGCGAACTGCCGGGCCGCGCGGTGGGCATACGGTTTCGACCTGAAAATGAGTCCGCGGACGTGCGGTCGGAGAATTTCATCAGACACGAGCGAGACGTTGTCAGGCTGGTCATTGCAAAAGAACGGACAGATCTTGACGGGTCCCTCCGCGCGATCGGCGTCACGCTCCTGGCGGTTGGGACGGCGATCCTGATTTTCACGGCGCTGATCGTGGGTTTTGTCGTCCGCCTCGGTCTTCGGCCGCTTGACGCGCTGGGCGGACGCGTGGGAACGATTGATGCTTGGACGCTTTCGGAGCGTCTGCCGGCGGAGTCGATGCCAGTGGAACTCCGGCCCATTTGCGCGCGGTTGAATGAACTACTGGCGCGCCTGGAGGATTCCTTCCGGCGGGAACGCCGGTTCAGCGCAAATGTCGCGCACGAGCTTCGTACGCCGATCGCGGAACTGCGGTCTTTGGCGGAAGTCGCGCTGAAATATCCCGGGGACGCCGGAGCCTGCGCAACAGCGTTTTAGGATGCGCTCGAAATCGCCATCCAGATGGAAAAAATGGTTGCGGCGCTACTGTTCCTTGTCCGCTGTCAGAGTGGCCAGGAGTCCGTCCTGCGGCGCGTCGTTTTGCTGGCGGAACTGGTTGAAGATGTCTGGCGGCCTCTTGATGCGGAGGCGCGGGAAAAAAAGCTTGTCATTACGAATGACCTGCATGGCGGAGAATCGATTCATACGGACCCGTACCTCTTTCGAACCATCGTCCAGAATCTGTTGTCAAACGCCGTCGAGTACACGCCGGCGGGCGGGCGGGTGCGCATGCACGCATCCACAGATAATGGCCGATTCCAATTTCAGGTCGAGAATACGTCCGACGTCATGACTCAGGAGGACCTTCGTCATTTATTTGAGCCTTTCTGGAGGAAGGATGATGCCCGGTCGAATTCTCCCCACAGCGGTCTGGGGCTTGCGATCGCCTCCGAGTGCGCCCGCATCCTCGGCATGGACATTGCCGCGGAACTGAACTCCCAGCATCTGTTGCGGTTCATTCTCCAGCCGGATTACCAGCTCGACGTACCCAGTCCGGGAGGATAGGTCGTGGGTGCGGTTCAAATACGACCCGGGCAAACGCCGCATCAAGGCGGCGGCGCTGGGGTAGCCCGAGTAGATTGACCCGGGCGACATCCGCCGGGCGACTTCCCGGGACCCATCTCGTCCGTAACTTGACAGTGACCCATATATATTGATATGGTTTACCATATGAAAACGACCATCGAACTTTCCGATCCCCTGTTGGAGAAGGCCAAACGGCTGGCGAGGCGGCAGAATCGGACCTTACGGGAGATCGTTGAGGAGTCTCTGCGGAAACTGCTTGGCGCCGAACCGGAGCGGGGGAAGTTCAAACTGAAGACGTGTACGACCAAAGGCAAAGGGATGCAGAGGGGGATGGCGGAAGGCGACTGGAATAAAATCCGGGAGATGATCTACAGCCGATGATCGCCGTCGACAGCAATATTCTCGTCTATGCTCAGCGGGAGGATTCCCAATGGCACCGCCCCGCGCTGGCCGTCATCCGTGCCCTGGCCGAAGGCGCGGCGAGCTGGGCGATTCCGTGGCCTTGCCTCTATGAATATTACGCCATCGTGACTCATCCGAAAATCTACAACCCTCCAACGCCGGCGGCTGACGCGTTGAAGCGGATCAGGTACTGGCAGGAATCGCCGGGGCTGGTTCTGCTGGGAGAAACCGAGAAGTTTTTTTCGATCCTCGATGAAATCGTCTCCCGGTCGGCCGTTGTCGGCGCCGCCATCCACGACGCGAGAATCGCCTCCCTGTGCCTCTACCATGGCGTCAAGACACTCTATACCGCCGATCGCGACTTCTCCCGGTTTCCGAAGCTGAAGACTCAAAATCCGTTGGTATAAGTCAGAACAGAGGAGAGGTTTCGCGGATCTCCTGCAGGAGGCATTTGTCGGCCGATTTTTCGAGCCGGAACATCGCGATGCCGGTGGCGGTTTCCTTCGTGCCCGTCGCGTAGACGTTCAGGATCTCTTTCACCGCGCCTTCCGCCTCGCCACGCGCCGCCACCACCTCCGGCGCCGGGCCGCCCCATTTGAGGTTCGCGTCCGCGCGCCAGACCGCCTCGCGGTAGTTCTGCGTCGTCACTTCCTCCTCCGTCTTGCTTGACGTGTACGTCAGCGTGAAGTTCCCGTCGTCCTGGCGTTGACAATGTGACTCATTTGTGACACAATTCCAGTGTGACGTGGAATATCCGGTACTCAAGACCCGCGCAGGAGGACATTGATTTTTTGGCGGCCGGGCCGCGCGTGGCTGTTCTGAAGGCGGTTCGACGCCGCCTGATGGAAGGTAATCCTCTCGAGGAGGACAGGAACCTAAAGCCGATGGCGCCGCCGGATGAGAATCTTGGAATGTGGGAGCTTCGGGTGAGAGGCGCGTACCGCGTGTTTTATTGCGTTGAATTCGAGACGGCGGTGGTTTACATAACGAGGATTGGCCACAAGCCGAAAGACATCCTCTATTTGAGGGGAAAGGAATATCATCGTGATGAAGTACGTGGGAGTCCGTGAGTTCAAACGGACATTCGGAAGGCTGTCGAAAAACGGCGGAGCGGCGACGCTGGTGGTGACAAAGAACGGGAAGCCGTTCGGGGAATTCCGACGGTTTTCAGACCATTTCGATTTTGAGGCCTTCGTCCTGTCCCAGAACAGCCGTTTTATGCGGATGCTGCGCAGGTCGGCGAAGAGGGGCCCATTTCTGTCGCAGGAGGAGATGGAAAAGAAATACGGATTGAGTTAGAAAAGCGGTGTGGTTTCTCGGATCTCCTGCAGGAGTCACTTGCCGTTTGACTTTTCGAGCCGGAAGAGCGCGATGCCGGTCGCGGTTTCCTCCGCGCCCGTCGCGTAGACGCGCCAGCGGCGCTGCCAGCGGAAGGTGATTTCGAGGACGTTGTCGCCCGGAACAAAGCTCGACGCCCACACGCCCTCGTATTTGATCGCGTCGACGCGGTCGTACAGCGCGCGGACTTGATTCTCGAAGGTGATCCGGTCGGCTTTGAAATTCTTGCTCACGAGCTGCATGAATTTGAGGATGTCTTCCTCGAGTCGATGCCCATGCCGTTGTCTGTGATCGCCAGAATACCGCAGCCCCTCTCCCGCGAGAGGCCGACAGTCACGCGGCGAGCCCGGCCATGCTTGACGGCGTTGTGCACCGATTCCTGGGCGATTCGGTAAAGCTGAATGGCGGTTGTGTTCTCGCGTATATTCAGGCGCCGCGGAGCGGACACCGGACGCCGAACACCGAATGCCGTACAGCGCCGACGCGCTGTCCGCCAGTTCCCGCAGCGCCGCCATGAGTCCATGTCTTTCGAGTGTTACCGGATACAAACCCCGTGACAAATTTCGCGCGCGTTCGACGGC
>CAZHRJ010000073.1:0-15500 GCA_964534765.1 uncultured bacterium | reverse complement strand
AACGCGGGGAATTACTTCATCTCTGTGTCGGTTGCGATTGCGGTCGACTGAAGGGGTTTTCGGATGGACTGGACAACCCGACCGGCATATTTTTTCTGGGCCTTGTACAGGTTCTCAAAAAACGTATGAACGTCGTAATTGGCCGCTTTTTCCAGTTCTTCGCCCGCCCTGCGGACTTCTTCCACGATTGGATCCCGGATCATGATTCATTCTCCTTCCATGCCCATCAGTTCCCGCCGGCGTGCAAATTGGTTTTTTGGGGGTCAGTCCTTGACTTTGTGACTTTGCACACGTGGACTGTCCGATGAGGCCCCATCGGATACGTGCGCCCGGCTGCATCTTCCACGTGACCAGCCGCGGCAACAACCGGCAGGATATTTTTCAGACTGACGAAGACAAACTCGATTACTTGGGCCGCATCGCTAAGATTTTCTCGGCCGGCAGGATTCGTCTCTTGGCTTATTGCCTGATGACCAATCACCTTCATTTGCTCGTACAGGACACCGTGGGCGGCGCACTCCGCGATGCCATACGGAGACTGCATGGCGCCTACGCGCAGGCGTGGAACCGTCGATACGGCCGTTCTGGGCATGTCTTCGGCGAGAGATATCATCCGGAAGTGGTGGAGAATGAAGCACATCTGGTTGTCGGATCGTTCTACATTCATAACAATTCTCCTGAGGCGGGGATGGTCAAGCGTGCGCAGGACTACCGGTGGAGCAGTGTCCATTCCTATCTGGGCGGATCGTCGGACATTCCGGTGTCGACCGATTTGATCTTGGACCTCTGCGGGGGCCCGGAAAGATATGCCGAACTCCTCGAAGAGTCAGCAGGTGCTGTGTCGGAGACGCCGGAGCGTCTGCCCGATACCGCCAAGGTCAGGGATATGTGGGTGGCGGGCTCGGAGAGATTCCGCGAGCGGGTTGAAAGCATGGTGGAGCGCCGATCCGACCGGCGTCGGCGAGAGCTTCGGCCCGAAGGCCTGACCTTGGACGCAGTGTTGGAGAATGTCCGTGAGCAGACAGGCGCAAGCCGAGACGCAATATGCAATCGCAGCCGGGGTAGCCGCCACATTTCCGCCGCCCGGGCACTTTTTTGCATGCTGGCTCGCCGGGAAGGCATCCCGGCCGTAGAGATATCTCAAACGCTCGGACGTTCCACCTCCGCAGTCGTTCATCCCGCCGAAAGACTCTCAAGAAAGTCTCCCGGCCGTGGTTAAATCGACTCCCTCGGTTTCCGGCGCAAAGTCACAAAGTCAAGGACTGACACCGAGTTCACGACCGGCTCGAAGCCGGCCTCGAATCCCGCCCGTAGACCGATGTCCCCCGACCCATCATCGTTCGGCCCCTTTAAAATCTTAAGAGAGATCGGCCATGGCGGGATGGGGTTGGTGCACATGGCCGAGGATGCGGCCGGCCGGCGGGTGGCGCTCAAAATTGTGCCGGAACATCTCTCGAAAAATGAGATGTTTCGCCTGAGGTTTCAGCGCGAATGCGCCGTCCTCCGGAAGCTCGACTTCTCCGGCATCCCGCGTCTGTACGATCAGGGCGAGCATGACGGCAGGTTGTATCTGACGATGGAATACGCGGACGGACACACGCTCGAACGGATCGCGTCGAATCAGCCCGATCGCATGCGTCACGACTGGATCCAGACCGTCTTGCAGGCCGTCGCCGAAATTTTGGCCTACGCCCACGAACTGGGCGTGATCCATAGAGACATCTCCCCAAAAAATATTCTGGTCACCCGGACAAACGGCGTCAAACTGATTGATTTTGGGATATCGAAAGTAGCGGCCGAAGTCACGCTGACCCTGACCGGCCATCACCTGGGCACGCCGGCCTACATGGCGCCGGAACATTTCAGTTCCGTCGGGACCAAAGAGGTCGACAATCGCGCCGACCTCTGGTCTGTCGGGGTTGTGGCTTTTTGGATGCTGACCGGCCGAAGGCCCTTTGAGGCGAACAATCATATTTCCCTGATTCGAATGATCACCCATCCAAACGCCGTTGTCCCGCGGATACAAACCATCCATCCTTTCGTGTCGCCGAGGCTGGCCAGTGTGGTGGACCGGCTGCTGGAAAAGAATCCGGCCGACCGATACCAAACCGCGATGGAAGTCGTGACGGCGTTGACCGCCGTGAAAGAGGTACGGACCTATGTGCCGCGTCCATCGATGACAAGAACCGCGGCCCGACGGAGGCGCAAATGCTGGTTTGCCATCCTGGGCGGTGGGGTGATGACCACGCTCGGACTGGCGATCTGGAACTCGTGGGACCACAACGGGATGGTTGGAAAAGATGAAGACCGCACGGAAATCGTCCATCGCCGCCGCGTGCATCGGGAAGGAATTCCTGGGGTCAGGCATTCACGAAATGAAGAGGGATCGGCTTTTTATCGGAAGGGGCGTGAATTGGAAAAGAAGGCGAAATATGAAGGAGCTGTGACAGCTTACCACACAGCGATACATCTTTATGAAAGAGAAAATAATACTCGCCGTGTCGTATCCACAAGCCAGTATTTGATCCGAGTCCTTGCGGCGATGAATCGTCACGAGGAAGCCGCGGAGGCCCGCCGGAAACTGATTCAAATTGTCGGAAAAATGCATACCCCTTCGCAACGCGCGCAGATCCACATGGGACTGGCGCTGATGGAATTGAAGGACGATACGCGTGCGGTGGATATCTTGCGAAATACCGCCGTGATTTGCGAAAAAAGCGGATACCACAAACTGCAGGCCCTATCGTATGCGGGCCTTGTCCGGGCTCTGACCGGCATGGGCCAAATCGACGAAGCAAGACTGTATGCCGGCCTACTGAGAAATATCGAAAAGAAATCCCAGGCGGTGTTTGAGGTCCTCAAACCGCTGCGGGGACTGTATCCCGATATCTGGGAAACAAGCCTCGTTGCCGACACATCCGAGGAAGAGGAGGAGACCTCCGACGAGGAAGCCGAGGAGGAAGAGTAGATTTCCGCCCTCATGCCATTTGTCCGGGCCATGGCGCCATTCGGTTATGTCCATTCAATATTTTCAAATATTATTAAACGATTGATAATTATTTTTATTTCCCGCGTCAACCAGGACGAGAATTTGACATCACACCCGGCGTCGGGTACCATCGGTGCATCCCGAGGGAACGGGAGAAGATCAACAACGACCGCTAAGGAGGGCAGACATGGCCGAGTCAGAAGTTGCCGTCAGCAACGCCATCCGGTTTTTTGAGGAATCGCTTAAACGTCCAGCCAAGCCGGTGCCGGTAGTGTTCAGCGCCAAGTCCAATTCGACAGACATTTCGAACGACGGGTTGAAGTTTGCCGAGCAGTTGGTGACGCAGATCGATCAGAAGTACGGGACCGACACGCAGACGAAGACGTTCAACATCGACGAGTTTACGAAGTTTGTGAGCGGCGGGAAGATCCGGAAGTTCAACGAGATTTCAGACGCGTCCAAGAAGGAGCAGGTCCAGGCCACCTTTGACGATATCACCGGCGGCCGGAAGGCCACGGCGACAGCGGGGAATTTCGCCGAGTATCTTCGCATCCGCGACACGAAAGACGGGAAAACGGACGGCCAGACGACGGTGAATTTTTTAATCTGATCCTCGGCGCGAACATTCGGGCAGACTCTCTCCATCCACCTCCTTGGGGATCGGAATGCCGAGGATCCGGGCGATCGTAGGGGCCAGATCGACGGTGCGGACCGGCCGGTCCACGACCTGGGGATTCGAGGATGAATCCATCAAGATGAGCGGTACGCGGGCGTCATAGTCGTAGGGCGTTCCATGGTTGGTGCCGCGCCCGGCGTATCCGACGCGAGTGAGCAGATGGGGATTGGGAATGAAGAAGAGATCCGGGCCTCGGTCCGGATGAAAGGAATGTCTGACCCGGGTGGTGACGACATCATCCGTTTTTTTTGAATTCAGCAGTTCCTTCCGGTCGTATACCCGCGCGATCCAGGTTTCCTTTGACGCCTCCCGCCGAACCAGTCGATACAGGTCTTCCGGCTTGATCTTCCTGCGGACCAATTCATCCGGATTGAAAACCACGTTCTCCTGTCCATGAAACAAAAACAGCCGGTCCGCGTCGGGATGGGCGCCGCGAATAACTTCCGCCAGATGTCCCTTGAATCGTTTCACCTCCCCGCCGACCCGCGCGGCCCTTTCGCCGCGGGATTGGAGCCATTCCACCAGCGGCAGGACGCCATGGTCGCTGGTGAAGGCGACGACGACCGCCCGCCGGCCGACGTGGTGGTTGAGAAAATTCAGGAACGTGTCGAGGTCGCGATCGATCCGGATCGCCGCGTCCATGACTTCCTGGCTGTTCGGGCCAAAGGTATGGCCGATATAATCGAACGCCGACAGGCTCACACAGAGAAGGTCCGGGGCGGTATCCATGCCCAATCCCTCCGAGAGGACCAGTTGTTGCGCCAGTTCCAGCGTGAGCGCGTCCAGCCAGGGAAATGATGCGAACTGGCCGTACCAGTCGCGGTCCGTGCCGGAGGAAGCGGTGTGGATGGCGTGCGGAAACACGGGTGCGGTTTCGAATTCCGAGATGGCGCCCTCGCCCGGCGCGTCGTCGGGTCCCGCATAAGATCGATAGAGCGACTCGTCGTTTAGCGCGCGATTCCATTGTTGTCCGGCGAATCGTCCGGCCCTGCCGGCGTTCCAGCGTGCCAGAGCCGCCGGTATTGTCTCAGCGTAAGCGGTGCTGGTTGTAAAGGCGCCAATCGATGGGTCAAACCAGTAGGCCCCATCAGGATGTCGGCCGCCCATGAGAACCGCGGACCGGTCCTTGCCCGCGACGGAGAAGACTTGGGATCGGGGATTTGCCGCCTTGAGCCAGTCCCCGAGCGCGGTGGCGTCGACATTTCGGTATGAAACGCCGCGTTTTTTGCCTCCACCTAGGATACGAGCTTCCGTGTCATCGGCGCAATAGACGATTTTTCGTTGAATGCGGTCATAAAACTCGTTGGCCCATACGCCGGCTGGTCCCGGATGCCGGCCGGACAGCAGGACGAAGTGTCCCGGGCCGGTTTGAGTGAGCGCGTGATCGTGGTTTGCCTGCCGGAACCGGACGCCGGAATCGGAAAGAGTTTTGAATCCCCCGGTAAAAAGCGGCGCGAGGCGCTCAAAAACCTCCGCGCCGAATTGATCGACGACGACGACGACCGCCAGCCGGGGCGGCTCAGCGGCTGAAGAAGAGAGCGGCGCGGCGCAGGCCAGAAGGGCAAAAAGCCAGCGCGCCGATGACGTTTGAAATTTTAGCATGACGGTGAGTCTTATCTTGAGGTCAGAGAAAGGGCAAGCGTGGTTAAGTCAAGCGGCGGGCCGTGCGGCGGATTGATGCCTGCGGGAACCGAAATGCCGGCAGAAGATCCGGTGTTTGTCTTCGAGGGGCGAGTGGGCATCGACGAATGTTTTTCCCGATTCGGTAAAGCGGGTTTTCCCGATGAGGTGCCGGATCAGAATGACTTCGTACGGCGCCACGCAGAGCCATCCGGCCTGGCGAAGCGCGTACCCGAGATGGATATCCTCATATCCGGCGGGACCGTAAAGATCTCCGCGCCATCCGCCGGCGTCGGCCAGGGCCTTTTTGCTGGTCAGGATATTGTATCCCGATATCCACGAGACCGGGACAACATATCCCGGGAAAAACACCTTTTGATAAAAATCCTGCCGGTCACCGACGAACCAGTCGTAGACGGCGAACTGCCCGGTGGCGCCGACTCGGGGATGCGACAGAAACGTTCGCATCATCTGGCCGATCCAGTCCTCGTGGTGGATCATCATGTCGTTATTCAAAAAAACGATGTGATCGTGCGACGCCGCCTCCACGCCCTGATTGTTCGCGCCGGAAAATCCAATGTTGATCCGGTTCCGGATCACGCGAAGCCTCCGCTCTTGCTCGCCAAGTATTTTCAGTTCGGCGGGAGTATCGTCTTCAGAGCCATTGTCGATCACGATGACTTCGTATTCCGGCCAGACGGTCTTGGAAAAGAGGCTCGACAGGGTGTCCCGGGTATAGGCCCACTGATTCCATGCGGGAACAATGACCGACACGGGCGGCGCGGCGGTACGGCCGAAATCAAACTGAGGATCGGCCATGAGGTCGAGAACGCCGTCCGCGATCAGTCTGAGGAGCCGGGTCTGGTGGATAAAGCAGGATTCGAACGTAATTTTGTCCCACGTCTGGTGCAGCCAACCGCTCCAGAGGTTGAATTCGAACAGGTTCATCACCTCGGAAAGATACGTTTGGAGTTGGCTCTGAGCGAGCACCATTCGTTCGAGTTTGGGGATGTGCCTCTGGATTTCCTCAACCGAGGGTTCGGGAATACGCATTTTTAATGAGGCCAAATAGTCCAAAAAAGGCTCGTTCCATTCCATAGTATCCATATCGGCATATCCGCGCCGGCTGTTGACGCCGGGCGGGGACAATCAAATGTGTATGCGGTAGGTGATGGCACGGCCGAACTGACAGACGACGAGGACGGCCTCATTGGCGCCGGGCGGCGGCAGAATGGGTCTGGGAGAGGGTCTGGCGAGCGCGACCGTCGTGTTGTCTCTTCCGCCCGCCTGAAGGGTGTCGTGGATCAGTTCCCGGACCTGGTCGGACACGAGAGGGGTTCGCCTCAGGACTGCTTCGATCAACGGATCATCCAGCATGTCGGTGAGTCCGTCGGTGCAGAGGAGGACCGCATCATTGGGCCAAAGTTTTTCCGTTCCGGTTTCCGGATCGACGCCATCCGGATTTCCGACCGACCGCAGGATGACATGCCGCATCGGGTGGCGGCGCGCCTCATCGGCCGTGATCCGATTTTGCCGGATCAGATCCGCCACGAGCGAATGGTCAGTCGTGATTCGCCGCAGGCCCTCTTTGCCGAACACATAGGCGCGGCTGTCCCCGACATGCGCGACGTGAATCGTCCGATCGGACAGAACGGCGATGACCGCCGTGGTGGACATGCCGTCCGGCATACCCCGGCGGTCGGCCTCCATGAGGATTCGGTCATGGCCCAGTCGGATGCTGTCCGCCAAGTCGGCCGATTTCAAAGTCCAGGGGGAGTTGAGCGCCAGATCGTCGGTATTGACGGTATCGGCCATGAGGCCAATGTCCTCAGGCGCCGCCGACCGAACGCTTCGCCGAAAAGCCATGCGGAACAGGTCAACGGCGGCTGTTTTAACAAGTATATTGGATGCCACCTCACCCGCCTCGTCTCCGCCGACGCCGTCTGCCACGATAAGCGCCGTCACCCATCGTGATTCACCGGCCGGCCGGAACTTCCAAGCCAGGTGGGCATCCTCGTTGTTGGATCGAGCATTGCCGATATCACTGGAAGCCGACAGGTCATCGACCCGAGTTTCGAGGGAAGACCATTTTTTAATCGCCGCGGCGACATCCAGCGCCAGGACGGCATTCCAGAACTCACTGATATCCAGAGGACCCACGCGCGCGTCCGGATTCGGTTCGCCTTTTTTGGCCATTTCAGGTTCCCTTCCCGTATTTCCTGATCTGATATGCCGGTGACGGTACCTTTATTTCCGCCCGGCAATCAAATTTTTTCAGTTTGGCAACCCGCCGTCAAGGCTAGCCGGCCTAGACCACGGAAGGTCTGTGCCGGCGATTGCCATGGAATGGGTCACCGGTCTTGACCCTTCCCGGGCCTGTTGTTTCCATTCGAGTCATGGGTGAATCATTCGGGCCTTATGACATCCAGGAGTTGATCGGGCGAGGCGGTATGGGGGCGGCCTACCGGGCGGTTGACACGAGGGACAAATCGCCTTGTGTTGTGAAGTTTCTGTCTGAAATCCTCAGCCGCAGTTCCGAACATCTGGAGCGTTTTTTCCGGGAGGCCCGCGCGACTTCCCGAATCGACCACCCCGGAATCGTCCGATACCGGGATTCTGGAAAAATCGGAGAGAGACATTATTTGTGCGTCGAGTTTGTGGAAGGCGTCACGCTGGAATCTCACGTGCTCGCGCAGGGCGGCCGGATCGGCGCTGACGAATCGCTCCGAATCCTGGTTCAAATCGCCCGCGCGGCCGGCGCGGCGCATGCGGGCGGAATCGTTCACCGGGATCTGACGGCTCGAAACGTGCTGGTGACGCCGAGCGGGGACATCAAGGTGATCGATTTTGGGATCGCGCGAATATCCGAAGAGGCCACCATCACCGTGACCGGCCGGCAGTTTGGCACTCCATCGCACATGCCGCCCGAACAGTTCGGCACAGCGGTTCCGGTCGATCCTAGAATCGACATATGGGCCGCCGGGGTACTCCTCTACGGGATGGTGACCGGCAAAAAGCCCTTCGATGGGGAAACGCCGATGCAGACCATTCAGAAAATCATCAATCCGAAGATCCGGCCGGACCCGCCGTCCACCCATGTGCCCGGCTTGCCTGCCCGTCTCGATCAGGTGATTCTGTGGATGCTGAGAAAAGATCCGGCCATGCGGCCGGCCACATTCGACGCCGTTATTGACGCGATCGAGGCCAGGGTCGACCCTCCGGCGATCGAGGAGTATTTTACCTTTTCGCAGTCCGCCACTTTCCGCGGATCAGATCCTTCCCAGACGGTTGCCGGAGTTTCCATGCCCGAGCGGCGATCACGGCTCATTCCATGGGCTGCGGCGGCCGCCGCGGTGATCATGGCGATTCTGGTTTTCGTGGCAGTGCGCCAGCCGAGTCCGCCCCATTCTCCGGCCGGATCAGCGACGCCGACGCCGGCTGGGCAGGCAGTATCTGAAGGGGAGGGCAGTACAGGCGAAGACGCCGGCGTCGACCCGCGGTCGACGGGACTGCCGTCGGTTTGTTCGACGGTGTTGATGGAGGATCCCCGCCTGTTGCGGATATACGCGGAAGGACGGAGCATTCTTCAGGTCCGGCCCTCGGTGGGCGGGGTCAAAGCCGGAAAAGTTTTTATATTTCATCCCAGAAAAACTTCGGCGGAGAGCCTGAAGCTCAAGGCGGGATTTCCCGAGTCTGAAGACCCAGAGGATGGTGACGAGATATCTCTGAAGTATGTCGGAGTCTCAACCGACAACCAGCCGGTCGGTCCGGACCAGATCGCGCGGTTGGATCCGTTTTCGCAGTACGAGCAGGCCAACCTCCTCGACCGAGTTCGGCAAAGCCGCACAACCATTTTTGCAACCGTTTTTCGCGTCTACAGGCTTCCCAACCCGGTGCGAATTCCGCGCAAACGCGGCAGACTCTGGTTGCGGCTGGAAAACGAAATTTCACTCGCCGGCGCCGTCCCCGTGCTGGAGGATGGCGAGTTTGCCCGGATGAGGCAATCCATTTTGACCGCGCTCAAGTGACGGCAAATCAACAGGCCGTCTGTGCCGGCCTTGACCTTAAAACTGGTGCTTTGATAGGTTCCCCCTCGATGCGGAAATTGTCAGGATTCGGTGTTGCGTGTCTTGCGGCCGTCTTGGCCGTCGGATATGGTTGTGGTGGGGGTCAGCCGCCGGCGAAGGTGGTGTCGATCGGCATGATTTTGCCGATCACGGGTCCGGCGGCATCGGCCGGGAACGAGGCGTACCAGGCCATCCAGCTGGCAATCGAGGACGCCAACGCCGCGGGCCGCCTCGGATCTTATCAGCTCCGCTTGGTCGCCCGGGATGACGTTTCCGATCCGAAACAGGCGGTGAGTTCGGCGAAGGATCTTGCGTCCAACCCGGACGTACTGGGCATTATTGCGCATTTCAACAGCGGCTGTTATCTGCCGGCGTCCCGCGTCTATCACGAAAACCAGGTCGCGGCGATTACTCCTGCCGCCACCAACCCGGAAATCACCCTCCAGGGATATCCTGAAATTCACCGCATCGTCACCACCGACCAGGTTCAGGGCGAGGCCATGGGACAGTACATATCGGCTCGTGGACTGAAACGTCTCGCGATCATTCACGACAAGACCCAGTACGGCGAGGGCATCGCCAAGGTTGTGCGGGCAGCGTCATCCGGCGCCGGCGTGGAGGTGGTTTCATTCGACGGGATTCAGGTCGGCGACAAGGATTTTCGCGCCATTTTGACAGCGGTACGGGGGAAGAAACCGGATGGCGTTTTTTTTGGCGGGCTGTATGACGAGGGCGGTCTCCTGGTCAAACAGATGCGGGAGCTGGGAATGGCCCAGACCTTTTTCGGTCCCGACGGGATCAAGGGGAAGGACTTCACGGACGTCGCGGGCGCCGCGTCGAACGGATCGATTGTGAGTTTTGTGGGCAAGCCCATCGATCAAATGACGACGGCGAAATCATTTTTGGCGAATTACGAAAAACGGTTTGGCCGGCCGGTGGAGAATTTCGGTCCGTACGCGTATGATGTGGCCGGGATTTTCATCGCTGTTCTTGAGAAGATTGTGCAGCGCGGAGACGCGCCGACCCGGGCCGGCGTTCTGTCCGAGTTGAAAAAGATCCAGTACCCGGGCGTCATCGGACAGACGGAGTTTGACGAGCATGGGGATACGAAGAACAAAGCGATCTCCTTTTACCGCGTGGAAAACGGGCAGTTTGTTTTCGTCGAAGCCACGGGCGATCTCTCCTCTTAATTCTTGCCGGCTGAAGCGTTCTTCCAGCATCTGCTCAACGGGCTGACCCTGGGGGGCATGTACGCCCTCATCGCCATCGGCTACACGCTGGTCTACGGCATCATCGAACTCATCAACTTCGCTCACGGCGAAATTTTCACCTTTGGCGCCTTCCTTGGCCTTCTGATCCTCTCGACCCTCGCATCGACTCCGATCGGCTCGACCGCGCCGGCGCTGGTGCCGGCGTTTTTGGTTTCGATGCTGGTCACCGCGGGCCTGGGAGTGACAGTGGAGCGGGTGGCGTACCGGCCGCTGAGTCGCGCGTCGCGTCTGGCGCTGCTGATCAGCGCGCTGGGCGCGAGCGTATTTTTGATGAACGCCATGATGCTGACGTTTGGCCGGGACTCCAAGCCGTTTCCGGTATACCTGGCGGCCCCGATCTATGAGCGCGGCGATCTGGTGGTCCGGCAAATCGACGTCTTTTTGATGGTCCTCACGCTGGCCCTGTGCATCCTGCTGGATCAGTTTGTCCGCAAGACGCGTCTTGGCCGGGCCATGCGTTCCGTCGCGCAGGACCGGGAGGCGGCGCAGATGTGCGGGGTATCGGTGAGCGCCACGATCGCCGTCACATTCGCGTTGGGATCGGCGCTGGCGGCGGCCGCCGGAATTCTCAACGGCCTCTACTACGGAGTCGTTCGGTTTGACATGGGTTTTCTGGCCGGTATGAAAGCCTTCACCGCCGCCGTGCTGGGCGGGATCGGCAACATCCGCGGCGCGATGCTGGGCGGGATTGTGTTGGGCGTATCGGAATCGCTGATACCCGCGTTGTTGTCGGCGCCGCCATTTTCAGTGCCGGAGATTTTCGATTACAAGGACGCCGTTGCGTTTCTGATATTGATCGCCGTGCTGATCATCAGGCCCAGCGGGTTGCTCGGTGAGGAGCTTCCGGAAAAGGCATGACACCGCCCGGATTGGCCGCGTCGCGGTGGGCCGTGTGGGTTCTTCCCCAGATCGCCATGGTCTGGCTGGTCGCCTTTCTGGTGACCCCGGAGGTCCAATCGGTTCGGCGGGCGGCGGATCTGTTGCCTATTCTGAACCTGGCGGTTCTGATCGGCGGGGCGGTGTGGGCCGTACGGTTTTTTTTGAAGAGTGATTTGTGCCGGCATATGATGGAGAGCCAGGATGTGACGCCGCGGATTCTGGCGCAATCGGTATTTTTAGCGGCGGCGGTTCTGCCGGTCGTTCTCTGCGTTCTGGAAAAATATTACTGGATCCACGTCCTGGCCATTTCACTGATCTATGTCCTTCTGGCGATCAGTCTGAACATTGTGGTTGGCCTGTCAGGCCTGCTGGTTCTGGGATTTTCGGCATTTTACGGAATCGGCGCGTATGTCGCCGCCATTCTGACCACTGGCGCCGGATCGAGTCCGCACCTGATCTGGGCGCTTCTTCCCGCGGCCGCGGGCCTTGCGGCCGGGTTTGGACTCCTGCTTGGCGCGCCGACGCTGCGTCTGCGTGGGGACTATCTGGCGATTGTGACGATGGGATTCGGCGAGATCGTGCGGATTATTCTGACCAACTGGGAGGGACTCACCCGCGGGCCGATCGGCATATCGGGTGTGGCGCCGTTTCATCTGGCGGGCTGGAGTTTCAACCGCCCCTTTTCCGCTGGCCCCATTCGCCTCGACGGCGATACGCAATACTACTTCCTGTTGCTGCTCACCGTCGCCTTTTTTGTTCTCATCACCCATCGCCTGAGCCACAGCCGGATCGGCCGGGCATGGGTCGCCTTCAGGGAGGACGAGCTGGCTGCGCGGTGTTACGGGATCGACGTGACCCGCTACAAACTGCTGGCTTTTGCCGTGGCGGCGTCGGGTGCGGGGATCGCCGGTGTCTATTTCGCGTCGCTGCAGGGGTTCGTCGATCCGACGAGTTTCACGTTTCTGGAGTCGGTACTCATCCTCAGCATGGTGGTCCTTGGCGGAATGGGATCTCTACCCGGCTGCGCGGCCGCCGCCGTCATTCTCCAGGTGCTGCCGGAAAAACTCCAGATGCTCCGCGAATACCGGATGCTCATCTTCGGCGCCCTCATGATTGTCTTCATGTGTATCCGTCCGGAGGGCCTCATCCCCTCGCGCCGCCGCCTGCGGCGGATCCGTGAGGTTCCGGTTCCATGAACGCGCCGGCCGGATCAGCGCCTCCAGTGCCTCCAGTGCCCGCGTCTCCGACGCCGGCCATTCCGCTGCTCGCTTTAAGGGACGTGACGAAATATTTCGGCGGTGTTCGAGCGGTGGATCATTTCTCGCTGGACGTCTACGCGGGCGAAATCGCGGGCATCATCGGGCCCAACGGATCGGGCAAGACAACGCTTTTCAATTTGATCACGGGTCTTTATTCTTTCACCGGATCCATCTCGTTTGACGGCGCCCGGATCGACGGACTGCCTCCGCACCAGGTCTTGAGGCGCCGGATTGCCCGGACGTTTCAGAACATCCGGCTCTTCGACGGCATGCTGGTCATCGAAAACCTTCTGGTGGGCATGCACACGCGCCTTCAGTCCAGCCTCTGGTCGGCCTGTTTTAAAACCGCGAAGTTTCTGGATGAGGAACGCCGCGCCGTGGACGAGGCCCGGGACATTCTCCGGTTTTTCCCCGAACTGGCGGGCACGGAAACCGAGATTGCGCGCCATCTGTCCTACGCCAACCAAAGGCGCGTCGAAATTCTCCGCGGCCTCGCCGCTCGGCCCAAACTGCTTCTCCTTGATGAGCCCGCGGCGGGAATGAACACGAGCGAGGCCAGAAAGTTGTTGAGCGATATCCGCCGCCTCCGGGACCTTGGCATCACGATCCTGCTGATCGAACACAACATGTCGGTCATGTCGGGCGTGACGGACCGGGTGGTGGCGATGGATCAGGGCGAGAAAGTGGCCGAGGGGCAATTTGAGGACGTGAGCCGGCATCCGCGGGTTCTGGCGGCCTATTTGGGAACGGAGCATTGAGGTGTTGACGGTAAAGGAAGTGAGTTCCGGATACGAAGGCCGGCCGGTTCTGAACCGGGTGGGCCTGGAAGTTGGCCAGCCGGAGTGGGTGACGATTCTGGGCGCGAACGCCGCGGGCAAGACGACACTTCTCAAAACCCTGATCGGCCTGATCCCCGCGACGAGCGGGGACATCGCGTTTTTCGGCGAGTCGGTCCGATCGTTGCCTACGGAAGAGCGGATCCGGCGCGGCCTGGCCATCGTCCCCGAGGGCCGCCGGGTCTTCCCTCGGATGACGGTCCAGGAAAATCTCCAGATGGGCGCACACCTGCTGGGCGGCGGCCGGCCGGACGATTTTGACCGCGTCTTTGGGTTGTTTTCACGCCTGGCCGAGCGGCGTGACCAGAAGGCCGGGACGCTGTCCGGCGGCGAGCAGCAGATGCTGGCGATCGGCCGCGCGTTGATGTCGCGTCCGAGGCTGATTTTACTGGACGAGCCCTCGATGGGCCTGGCGCCGAAGCTGGTGTCGGAGGTGTTTGCTCTGTTAAAAGGAATAGTGGCTGGCGGTGTTTCTCTGCTGCTGGTGGAGCAGAACGCCAGGATGGCTCTGAGCGTAAGTTCCCGGGCGTATGTCCTTCGGCTCGGGCAGATCGTCCTTTCCGGTGCGAGCCGGGAACTGGCGAAGAATCCCGACGTCGAGCAGGCGTATCTGGGGGGATGAAAGGAATGGATTCCGGAAACACGGCGGTATGGCTGCGCATCCAGGCGGTTCTGTGGCGTCTTCAGATGATGCATCTGCTGGTCCATCTGTTCAAATCGACGGTGGTGTGGTGCCTTCTGGCGGCCTTCATCCGGACGAGAATGGGCTGGCAGACGGTTCATGCGGTGGCCGCGATCAGTTTTATTTTATTTGTGATCCGCGACATTCCGACGCGTCAGGCGGCGCTGAAATTTCTGGAACGGCTCCGGCCCGATTCAGATTTTCGGTTCACAAGCGTCGTTGAGTGCCTGCGCGCCGGCCGGATCAGCGCCTCCGGCGCTGGCGGGATCACGGCCGGAGCCGCATGGGACCGTCTGGTAGAGCAGTCCCACCGGCTTCTGGACCGGCCCATCCCGTATCTTGCCCTCCCGGGATTTGCATTCGCATTTCGGACCTGGGCGGTGACGGTGGCGATTACTCTGATCGTCTCGCTGTACATTCCGTTGTCCGGCCCGGTCAAATCGCATCTTCCGGCCCTGATCCGGATCAGGCCTCTTGCCGCTGCTCCTCGCGCGGGGGATGACGTGAAGATTCAAGTCATTTCGGAAGGCGTGATCGTGACGGCGAAACTGATGGTCGAACCGGAGGATCTCCCGCCGGAATCGGCTCCACCGGCGGCCGTCCCTCTCGTGCCGGCCGGCCCGAATTTGCACGAAACGGTTTTGCCGCGCGTGTGGCGCAATTTGCGGGTGCGCGCGTCGGCGGAAACCGCCAACGGCATCCAGTTGACCTCTCCGGAGCTTCGAATCCGGGTTCTGCGGCCGCCGATTCTGGCATTTGTCTCCATCCTTGTTTCTCCTCCCGCCTACAGCGGCATCAAGACTGAGGAGATCCGAACGGGCATGGATAGACTGTCCGTTTTGCCCGGGACCGATGTCACGTTCCGGCTGGCGTCCGACGAGCCGCTCTCATCCGTCCGGAGCCGTTTTTCAGGCGGCGCAGGATTCAAAACTGATTGGCGCGACCGGGACATTGAGTTGTCCGGCCGCATTCAGTCGGCCGGTGAATTAATCGTCGAGGCTGTCTCCGGGGACGGCCTGCCGAGCGATCCGGTATTTCGATACAGCATCGACACGCTGGCGGATCTGGCGCCGACTGTGGAATGGATCTCGCCCAGGGAGACCGCGCTCGACGCCCCGGTTGAAGGGTATGTTCCCATGCGCTGGCAGGTGGAGGACGACTATGGTCTCACGGATGTCCGGGTGTCGGTGACGACATCCATGGGCGAGAAAAAGTCGATTC
>CAZHRJ010000072.1:3744-15508 GCA_964534765.1 uncultured bacterium | reverse complement strand
TTCCAGGCGGCCGCAAATTTTGTGAAGTTCCGACCCCTTAAGTTAGCTGGCATGGGATTCAACCTCAAACCCGGCCTGATCGACATCCCGTACGGATGGGAATACGCCAAACGGACCAACCACGGTGACGACGGCAATAACGATTTCATCACCAACGGTCTCATGGATATTAATGGAACGGAAAACGGCATTTCTTTTTCCAAACTCCTATTGCTACGTTGACGAGACCGGACAGGATACCAAAGGCGAGAAGATTTTATGCTGAGCGAGGGATGTTGCGTCTCAGGATCCGCCTTCCCAGAAGTCAACGCCGACCTCATTGCGTCAGGCCTTTCGCCTTTTTCTCCCGCCGTCGTGGCCCTGCGGGACGGCCGGATCATGATCGAGGAGATCAAATCCCACGTTCACAACGGCGACAGTTTCGCGTTTGAATCGACCTTGAGCGGCCTGACCTACGCCCGCCTGATTCGCCAATGGCGCAACCTTGGCTATCGTGTCAAACTGATTTATCTGAGCCTTCCGTCCGCCGACATGGCTGTGGCCCGCGTCAAGGCCCGCGTGGCGCAGGGCGGCCATGACATTCCAGAACAAGTCGTCCGGCGGCGGTTTGCGGCGAGCTGGAGAAATTTCAGAGAAAAATATAGGATGCTGGTTGACGCTTGGGTTCACTACGACAATTCAGGCGATCAACCCAAAAAGATGGAGGAGGGCGAGTCCCTATGAAACGTACCCGACGTTCGCTTAGCGACCCCGATTTGAAAAATGTCGGCCGATCACTCCGCCGGGCGGCCCGCGACGCCTTTGAACTGGCTCGGCGCACAGGAACTCCGTTTTATGTCTATCGGGCCGGCCGAATCGTCGACCTCGGCGGCCGAAACGACCGCAATCGCCGCGCCGCGAGGACGCGCGTGTGAGCGTGTTCCTTGAGCTCACTCGGCCGATGTGACATTCCAGAAGCGGTTGGGCGGAAAATGGTTTTGCAAGAAATGGAATTTGACCGTGGATACGGAAAAATTCGTTGGCAATCGGAGCGTCGATTTTATCGTCGGTCCGACGAATGAAAGATTGACGCTGAAGCTGTAACGCCCCTTCGCCAAACTTTAATAACGCCCTTTATAATTAAACAATGGGATGCTATGTTTTAATAACGAATCATGGAACCCAAACCGATTCAGCGCTCGACCCGGTCGGGACGATGGGTCACTGAGAGGACCCGGCCGGAACCGTTTACGTGCTTTATCCCGCGCTCCCTGCCGCCCGACCCGCCTGTCCGTTTTGACGGGCGGATGCAGGACGTGATGGAGCGCGCCAATCGCGGCCTGGGACGGCTGGACGGGATGACGTCCATCATTCCCAATCCGACGCTGTTTCTTTACATGTACGTCCGCAAGGAGGCGGTGCTCTCCTCTCAGATCGAGGGGACGCAGTCTTCCCTGTCGGACCTTCTCCTGTACGAGAACGAGGAGGCGCCCGGCGTGCCTTTGAAGGATGTTCAGGAAGTCTCGAATTATGTGAAGGCGATGCGGTACGGATTGAAACGCCTGAACGACGGGTTCCCCTTGAGTCTGCGGCTCATCCGCGAGATCCACAAGATTCTTCTGAAGGGCGGCCGGGGAAGCGACAAGAGGCCGGGCGAGTTTCGGCGGACCCAGAACTGGGTCGGGGGGACGCGTCCGGGAAACGCCCGATACGTGCCGCCGCCGCCCCACGAAGTTCTGCCGGCGCTCGGATCTCTTGAAAAATTCCTGCATGGCGACCCGGTGCGCACGCCGTCGCTGATCAAGGCGGGACTGGTCCATGCGCAGTTTGAGTCCATTCACCCCTTTCTGGACGGAAACGGCCGGCTGGGCCGGCTTCTGATCACATTTATTCTCTGCGCGGAAGGCGCGCTGTCCCAGCCGCTCTTGTATCTGAGCCTGTTTTTCAGGGAACGCCGACAGGACTATTATGAAGCGCTCCAGAATGTCCGAACTCGGGGAGATTGGGAAGGCTGGCTTGAATTCTATCTCACCGGCGTGGAGGAGGTTTCCCGGGAAGCCTGCGAGAGCGCGAAGAAGCTGAACATGATGTTCGACCGGCACCGCGGGCAGATTCAGCGCCTGGGCAAAGCGGCCGCGTCGGCGGTCCGCGTTCACGATCTGCTCAAGGAACGCGGCATCCTCTCTCTATCGAGCGCCCACAAGGAACTCGGACTGTCGTTTCCGACTGTCACCAGCGCCATGAGAAATCTGGAAAAGCTCGGGTTTGTCCGAGAGTTCACAGGCAAGGCCCGCGGCCGGATTTTCTCGTACGCCCCCTATCTCAACATCCTGACAGAGGCAGATCATCCCTGCGATGGCGCGGGCGCAACTCAACGCCGCGTGGCCGCGGATGCATTTCGTCTACCGGCCGGACACGCAAAAGCGGGGCGAGACCGACGAGGAATACAAGCAGCGGATCGATGCGAATTTTAATCAGCTCGGCGACCTCGTCGAAAATCTGGACATCGACACCAACCTCGTGACTTACAGCAACGTCGAGATGGAATACAAACAGGCGTCGACCCCAACGGAACGGTTTTATGAAAAACTACGGGCGATGGAGGAACAACTCATCACCGGCATGCACCTGGTTCCGATGTTGCTTGGCCGGAGCTACGGGCCGAGCGGGACTTGGGCGGAGGCGCAGGCGCGGCTCATGGCGCGGGCGGCAATTTCGGCACAGCTTGGGATCAAGCGGATGATCGAGCGTGTTTATGACCTCGCGCTGAAAGTATGGGAATTTCCGGAGTTCCGGACGGAAGTGCAGTTTCACCGGACGAATTTGCAGGAGTCGCCGAAACAGGCGCAGGCGGAGAAGCTGACGCTGGAGACGGGGGTCAAGATGCGAGATGCGGGGCTGATTGGTGAATGGTTGCGCAGGCCCGCATGGTATCATCCATTCTCGCAGGGGGTTGCTAAGAGGCGGGATCAGGAATAGGATGACCGGAACATGGACAAACCCGAGGTCGCCCAAACCCGACCCTTCATTCTCCAGATGTCTCCCGGGACCTACTTCTGGTGCCGATGCGGCCGGTCGCGCCGCCAGCCCTTCTGTGATGGATCGCATAAGGGAAGTAATTTTTCTCCGGCCAAAGTCACCGTCGACGCGCCCCTGCAGATCGCGTGGTGCGGCTGCAAGCACAGCCGGGCCGGCCATCTCTGCGACGGGTCGCACGAGACGTTCCGCTGATCGAACCCATGCCGGCTCTGTTCGCGGCTTTCCTTTTGGTCTTCGGAGCGGACACGGCCGATATCGACACGGTTCCGCCGGCGCCATCTGAAAAAAATGTCCTCGTCGAACTGTTTACGTCCGAGGGCTGTTCAAGTTGTCCGCCGGCGGACCAGTTTTTGGCCGACTTGAAACGATACGACGCCGCGCGCGGCCGGATCATTCCGATTTCCTTTCACGTGGATTACTGGGATGATATCGGCTGGCGGGACCCGTTCTCGGCGGCGGCGTTTTCCTCCCGGCAATGGATCTACGCGCGGAAGATGCAATTGTCATCCGCTTACACACCCCAGGCGGTGATCGACGGAACGCATGAGACGCTCGGATCGCGCCGCTCGAAGATATGGGAAGCGATCCAGAAACAAATGTCCCGGCCGGCCAACGTCGCCTTGGAAATGTCCGTCGATACCCGCCTTAGCGGCAGGGCCAGGGTACTCGCCCGGGTCGGCGTGATCCGACGCCCGGATGATTCCGGGCCGGCAAATGCCGCGACGGCTAATGCCGGGCTGAAATGGATTTTTGCGGCAAGCATTCTGCCGCAAGCATCGTCGAGCGTAACCTCCGGCGAAAACGGCGGCCGGACCCTACGGCATGTCAACGTCGTCCGGACTCTCGCGGATCCTGTCCCGGTCCGGATGGGCCGGGATGGCGGCCGCGCGGAGTTTCAGTTGATGTATCTGTCCGGCATGATGATTGTTTCCTGGATCCAGGACCACAAAACCCTGGTAGTGGAGCAGGCGGCCATCTGGGACCCGGACCATCCCCGTTGACCCTGTGCCCCGATTCATTTGACTGTCGAGGTCTCCGCCCATATCATTGTAGGGCTGGGGATGAGGACATCAGGAGGTGATGAGACATGAATCCGCTTGATAATTTGGGATCGGGATTTAAAGACGCGATCGGACCCGGTCGGGACTGGAATTTTGGGCCCGAGATCTGGGCCATGCTGGCCGTCACGGCGCTGATCATCTTTCTGTCGACGAGTTTTGTGGACAGCATCATCATCCGATATCGAAACCATATCCGGGCGAGGCGCCGGGAGATGAAGAAACGGCTGCTCCTTAGCCGGATGCTCTACGATAAAAGCGCCGGTGGATCGACGGAGACGGAGATGTTAAGACGCCTGATCCGGTACTATACGAATTTTTACGAAGACTCCGGCCAGATGAACGCGACGCCCGAGCAGCTTCTCAGTTTTTCTCAGACCCTGTTTCAGATGATGCGCCAGGTCGAATTCGACAAACGCGGCAAGCTGGTCATTCCGGCCATGGAGAAGAAACTGGCGGACCAGGCGAGCGCGGAGCTTCCGGGCATGGACAAGCGATCGGCGCCCAAGCCGACCTTCCATGGAAATGTCTGGCGCGGCATGCAAGCGTCCGGTGAGACAATGAGCAAGGCGGGGAAGGTGACGCTGAACCTGATTCGAATGCGGAAACAGGATATGGAACCGGAAAAAAGCAAGCCGTAATCATCTCTCACTTCAATAGAACCTTCCTTTTTCTCCGCGTCAGCTCTGTGTCATCTTTGCGCCTCTGCGGTGAATGCCCTTTTTTCCGCGCCGGCTACGATGCCGTCTGCGTGATCAGCCGACGCGCTTCATTCAGAGCTTCGGGCAGCTTCCCGGCGTCCTTGCCCCCGGCCTGCGCGAAATCGGGCCGGCCGCCGCCGCGGCCGCCGACCAGCACGGCCACCTGACCGATGATCTTTCCGGCGTGAAACCGGTCCGTGAGAGTTTTCGGAACGGCCATGACCAGTTGCGCTCCCGCGGCCGATCGGGAGCCCAGGAAAACCGGGCCGGCGATCTTGTCCCTCAACCGCTCGGCCATGCCTCGAATCACGTCCAGTTCCGTCTCCCCGGTTTCGGTCACGATATACGCCAGATCACCCAACCGCTCCCGCCGATCGGTCAGGTCTTCGGCCGATCCGCCCTTTTGCCGGGACTCCTTTAATTTTTTCTCCAGATCCTTTTTTTCCTTCTGAATTTTTTCGAATAATCCCGCCGCGTCGCCCAGCGGGACCCTGGTCGCGCGCTCAAATGCTCGGACATCCCGCGCAAGATCCTGCACATAGCGCACCGCGCCGGGACCTGACACGGCGTCAATCCGCCGCACACCTGCGGCGAGCGCCGAATCGGAAATGATTTTGAAAAACCCGATTTCTCCCGTCGACCGGCAGTGCGTCCCGCCGCAGAGCTCGACCGACTCCCCGGACCCCACCCGCACCACCCGCACCCGGGCGCCGTATTTTTCGTCAAACAACATCAACGCGCCCGAATCTTTGGCCTCCGGCATCGACATCTCCGATACCATCACCGGCAGGTTGTCCTGAATCCACCCGTTCACCAGCGCCTCCACTTCCAAGGATTGATCGCCTAGCGCCGCGGAATGCGAAAAATCGAACCGGAGCCGGGCGGGCGCTACCAGGGATCCGGCCTGCCGAACGTGATCGCCGAGGATGATTCGAAGCGCGGCGTGCAAGAGGTGCGTGCCGGTGTGATTCTTCATGATCGACCCACGCCGATTCGCGTCGACTTCCAGCGTCAGCCGATCGCCCACGCGGACGGTCCCGCGCGTGACCGTGCCGCGATGAACCGATACCTTTCCCACCGGCATGCATCCATCCACGCGGATTTCCGCCGAGTCGCTCCGGGCCGCCCCTTGATCGCCAACCTGGCCGCCGCGCTCGGCATAGAAGGGCGTTTTGTCCGCCAGAAACTCCATGGACTCGCCCTCCTGGACCGTTTCCACAAATCGGCCTTCCCGGGCCAGATGCGCGACCGCCGCATCGACACGCAGACTGTCGTATCCGACAAAAACCGTCGGCTCCGAAACCGAGACGTACATCGCCTCCGCGCCCCCGTGGGCCGCCGTGAACGCCGCACGCGCGCGGCTCTTCTGCTCTTCCATCAACCGCTCAAATTCCGGCCGATCCACCGTGAATCCCTCCTCCAATAGAAGATCCTCCGTCAGATCGAGCGGGAAGCCATAGGTATCGTAGAGAAGAAACGCCTCATCGCCCGGCATCCGGGTCTCGCTTGACCGGCGAAGATCTCCGATCACGCGGCTTACCCGTTCCATCCCCACATCCAGCGTTCGGGCAAATCGCTCCTCCTCCGCCAGAAGCTCCCGACGGATCGGCGTTTCGCCCAGCTTAAGCTCGGGGAATGCGTCTCCGAAAAGTTCGGCCGCGCAAGGGACGAGTTCATGGAGGGCCGGGCCGGGCCGGCCGAGCCTTCGCATCGCGGCCGCGGCGCGCCGGATGAGCCGCCGGAGAACATAGCCGCGGTCCTCATTCGATGGCCGAACGCCGTCGGCCAGTAGAAAGACAGTGGCCCGCAGATGATCGCCAATCACATTAAACGCGACCTGCGACCGCCGGTCATTCGGGCCGGCGCCGGCCACGCCCGGGATCGCGCGCGCCTCATCGATCAGGGGATGGATCAGATCCGTTTCGAAATTGGTTTTTTTCCCCTGGAGAATGGATGCGAGACGCTCAAGGCCCATTCCGGTGTCGATGTTTTTTTTTGGGAGGGGCGCCAGATTGCCGTTGACCTGATTGAATTCCATAAACACCAGGTTCCAAACTTCCATGTACCGGTCACAGTCACAGCCGGGCGCGCAGGTCGGCTGGCCGCAGCTGTACTCGGGGCCGTGATCGTATAAAATCTCCGAACAGGGCCCGCAGGGACCCGTGGGCCCGACTTCCCAGAAATTGTGTTCCCGGCCCAGCCGCACAATCCGGGACGCCGGAAGGCCCGCGATCTCGCCCCACAGCCGGTGGGCGTCTTCATCCTTTTCGTAAACCGTCGCATACAGCAGATTCGCCGGAAGGCCCACTTCCCGCGTCAGAAACTCCCACCCCCAACCTATCGCCTCGCGCTTGAAATAATCTCCGAATGAAAAATTTCCCAGCATCTCAAAAAATGTCAGATGCCGCGCCGTCGTGCCGACCCGCTCGATGTCGTTCGTCCGGATACATTTTTGCGAGGAGACGGCGCGCGGAAACGGCGGGGCGACTTCACCCAGGAAATAGGGTTTGAACGGCACCATCCCAGCGATATTGAACAAGAGTGACTTGTCCTTCGGCACCAGCGGCGCGCTCGGCACACGGGTGTGGCCGCGTTTCTCAAAGAAAGTCAAAAAAAGTTGTCGGAGCTGTGATCCCGTCATCATCGCGGGGATATTACCCTAAAAACTCCGTCAGGGGCAACAATCACAGGCCGGGGTGAAAACGCGTCGGACTTGAAGTACGCTGGCGCTGTGAAACCGTCATTCGGCACGATTCCGCGATGGATCGGGGCGGGTATCCTGCTTCTCGCGCAGACCTGGGCGGCGGGGGCCGCGACGAAAAGCGCAAATCGCATGGTGGTTCGATGCGTCTGGAGCGACCCCTATGACAACGTCGCCTACGACGCGGTCCTTGATCCGGCAATGGCAGTCATCGCCAAGCCGGGAAGCCGCATGACCGTGAAAATCGACCGGGAAAGCCGGTCCGATTCACCGGGAATCGAAGTCCTGGGTATTCAGATCCCATCAAATTTTACAATCGACGGCGGCCAGACGGCGGGCCGAAACGGGGCGGCGGAGGTCATCCTGAACATGCCCGACACCGGCGGGTCCTATCCGATCCACTTTCAGTTTCGGGCCGCGCCGGACGCGGCGGCCGACAGCCTGAGCTTGACCATCCTGGTGCCAAAAAAGGCGCGCATCCAGAGAAACCACATCAACGGCTACGTGGTCGGTGCCTATCCCGCCCATGCCGATGACCGGCAGGTTCCGGATCGGTTTATTGAAGTCACTCCGGAGATCATGGACCTGCACGTGTCGAAATTATTCCGGGTCCGTGATTTTGTGTCGAATTCCAGAACCGAAAATCAACGCCGCTATTTTCCAAAATACGCGATCATCCGGTATTCCCTGATCATTAAAGTCGAACGGCTGGTCGAGATCATCGACCGATCACCCCATTATGAGTGCAAGGGAATCCGGGTGCTCAGCGGATACCGGACGCCCGATTACAACCGGATGCTGCCGGAAGCGGCGGGGAATTCCTATCACCTCTATGGTCTGGCGGCGGACATCATCGTCGATTCAGCGCCGGCGGACGGGGCATTTGACGATGTGAACCGGGACGGGCGGGTGAATTTAAAAGACGCGGCGAGTCTCGCGCAGATTTGCGATTATCTGGAAGTCAATGGCGTGATTTCCCCGGGCGGGGTCGGGCTGTACGAATATCAGCGCACGAATTCCAACGGAAAAAAATATTTCACCTACCACGTCCACGTCGACGCAAGGAAAACCAAACCGGCCCGATGGGGATTCGCGTTCAAGAATGGCCGGAAATACGCACGCCTGGTCTGGAACTCGCCCGGAAAGAAATAGATTTCTTGACGTCAGCCTGAAAATTGTTTGAACACGACGCTGGCGTTGTGACCGCCGAATCCGAACGCGTTGGATATGGCAAGAGTGATGGTATGGGCAACCGCCGTGTTGGGGGTGTAATCGAGATCGCAGCCGGGGTCGGGCGTGGTGTAATTGATGGTTGGCGGCACGATCCCATCCCGGATGGCCTGCACCGTCGCCACCGCTTCCACCGCCGCGCCCGCGCCCAACAGATGCCCGTGGACGGACTTGGTCGAACTGATTTTGACCCGCCGCGCGTGATCGCCGAAAACCGCCTTGATCGCCTGCGTCTCAGCCTTGTCGTTGAGCTGCGTGGATGTGCCGTGGGCATTGATGTAATCGATTTGATCCGGCCCAACAGCCGCGTCCCGCAGAGCGCGGCGGATCACGGCGCGGGCGCCTTCACCGTCGGGACAGGGCGCGGTGATGTGATGCGCGTCGCTGTTGGCCGAATAGCCCACGATCTCGGCGAGGATTTCAACCCCGCGCCGCCGGGCCGAGTCCAGATCCTCCAGCACCAGTACGCCGGATCCCTCGGACAGCACAAATCCATCCCGGTCTTTGTCAAAGGGGCGGCTGGCGGCGGCCGGATTGTCGTTGCGGGTCGACAGGGCTCTCATGATCGAAAACCCGGCCAGCGAAATGTGCGTGATCCCCGCTTCGCTCGCGCCCACGATCATCCGATCGGCGTCGCCGCACTGAATGGTGCGCAGCCCGAACCCGATGCAGTGATTACCCGTAGTGCAGGCGGAGACCATGGATGTATTGGGACCCTTGAATCCAAATCGGATGGCAATCTCGCCGGCCGCGATGTTGACGATCATCATCGGAATTAAAAATGGATTCACCCGGCGCGGGCCCATCTCCAGTAGCCGCTTGTGCTGCTCCTCCACGGTCGAAAATCCGCCCATGCCTGACCCGACAACAACGCCCGTCCCCTCCGCTGTCGCCGTATCCACGCCCGTCAGATTGGCCTGTGTCACGGCCTCCGTGCAGGCGGCCAGCGCGAACTGGGTAAATCGGTCCATCTTCCGGGCTTGGGTTTTCTCAAAGTAATTCAGCGGATCAAAATCGCTCACTTCACCGCCAAACTGTGTCGGATAGGGCGACGGATCCAGCCTCGTGATCCGCTTGATCCCGCTTCTGCCCTCCTTGAGCGACGACCAGAACGCGGGCACACCAATCCCGTTCGGGGCTACCACTCCCATCCCCGTGACGACGACCCGCCTGCGGGTCATGGGAAAAAATGAAATCGATTCAACCGGCGGAAGCGCTGAGACAGGATTCGACGAAAACCACGACCTTGCCGACACTGGTCAGCTGTTCGATCTGCTCGTCGGGAATCTTCAAGCTGAATTCCTCCTCCACCGCCAGGACCAGCTCTGTCAATTCCAGCGAATCGGCGCCCAAATCATCCAGAAATGTCGAATCCAGCGTGATTTTCTCTTTTTTAACGTTCAGGCGATCCACCACAATATCCTGGACCCGCCGGAAAATCTCCTCCCGGTTCAACATGCCAGCTCCTTCATCAATTCACCAACCTCTCCTCCCCGAATCTACGACGATCTCGAAAAAGTGTCAAGAAAAAAAGCCATCTTCCAAAAATCGGAATCTCCGATGTCCAAACGCCCCCAAAAACCCCCGGATGGGGCCGGGTATTGACATTATTGACATTTCAAATGTCAATAATGTCAATACCCGGCCCCTTTTGGGGGGTTTTCGGCTTGGGTGGCCGCCAGATGCGCCAAACCGGCAGCCAGTATGGCCAGTACCGCGGCCAGGATGAAAGCCCAGATTCCCCTCGACGCCCACCAGAGCGCGACCCCTGCGGGATGATCGATCGACAACTGCGTATAGCCCCATGGGGCGAAGGGAACGGATTCGAACTGTGATGCCCACCGACGGTAAGGATCGCCCTGCTGAAGACATCCGGCCACCTGGATCAAGGACGATCCGGCAAGAACCCCTACACCCAGGCACCGCTGCCACTTGCCCGAAAAACACACGACGGCCTCCGGCAGGGCCAGAGCGAGGAAGGGCACGATCGGCAATAAAAATCGCTGGCCGTAGGACAGCTCGTTACCGGGACTGACCGCGTGCCATCGGCCGTAAACGAGAAGGAACAACCCCGCGAGCGCCAGAGCGGACACCGATTCGGCCCGGCACCGACGGTGAAATCGCGGCCAGAAAAATAGGATGCCCAGAAGGACCGGTGAATAGGGAAATAATCCCTTTTCAAGAGAGATCAATAAATGCGGGATACCCTCGCCCAGCGACACGCCAAACTGAAACATCTCCGACCCATACCCGGTCGATAACGCGCCGCCGTAGGCGTGACGGTTGAAGGCGAGAAGCCCCAGACCACACAGAATAATTGGAAAAACGATCAGCCCGGCTTGAGCGGCGCGGCCTGAGATTCCCCCGCCGGATCGTTTGCAGATCAGCAGAAAATAGAGCGCGAATGGCGCCAGGAAGAGGGCGGAGATCGGCCGAACCAGAACGGCCAGACCCAGACACAATCCGGCCCCTATCGGCCCGAGCTTCGATCGATCGGCCATGGAGCCGATGGCGGCGAAGGCCGCGAAAAACAAAACCGCGCAGGACACATCGCCGAACACGCTCCGTGAGTAGGGCAGCAGCTCCGTGGACACCATGAGCGCCAGAGCCGATATGGCGCTTGGGCGAGACCCGTATCCCAGATGCGTCCAGAATCCGAATGCCAGAACTCCCAGGATCGGAATGGCCACATGGCCAAAACAGAGCGCCGCCTGCAGGTACACCCGGCCCCGGGATTCCGGCGTCGAATGCTCGGGAAGAAACGGCCGGGCGGCGGCAGCGAAAGGCAATAGCAGAATCGCCTGGCCCGGGGCGAATTTCGGGTAGTATCGGCCGTTGGGCGCCGAGACGTAGAAAGCGGAATGATAGGTGTCCAGAAGAGGCAAATCGAAATCCCCGTGATCCAGAAGGGAAATGGCCGAATAGACCGGCAGAAGCTCGTCGATGGTTTCAGGCGCGTCGGCTCGAACCAGGATCGTCAAACAGACTCCGCAGAGAAAAACCGACAGCGCCGGCCGGAATCGGATGGAGTGCGTCCCCGCCCGGAGCACCAGGAG
>CAZHRJ010000072.1:0-3734 GCA_964534765.1 uncultured bacterium | reverse complement strand
GCCGGAATCGCGCCTCCGACGCCGGCCTCATCCGGCGTTCACTCCGATTCCCATCTCCCGGTCAAGCCGGTCGGTTGCGCCGGCAAGGGACTCCTCCAGATCCCGACGAATGATTTCCAGATCGGCCCCACGATGCGGCGGCGGAACCGGCGGGAAGAATTCGACGACAGCCCGGCCGCCCTCGCGCGGCAGAACAAACCGGTCCCAGCTCGAAAACACAAACGCCCGGTCCGAAGACGCCGTCACCGGAAGGATCGGCGAATGGCCAAGCCGAGCGGCGACCAGCGCGCCCGCTTGAAACACATGGCGGGGACCGCGCGGGCCATCCGGCGTGAATCCGACCGACCCGCCTGATCGCAGCAACCGGGCCGCGGCCAGGAGGACCTTCGATGCGCCGCGGGTAGTCGATCCGCGAAGTGACCGGATCCCCATCGGCGCGACCGCGCGCGTGATGAGTTCGGCGTCGGTATGTTCCGAGGCGATCACATGATATCCACGATGACGGAAAAAGTAGGCCATGAACAAAACCCGCGCATGCCAGAACACCAGAATGTGAGCGCGATCCCGGACCGATTCCAGGTATTCCCCGCCGCGGACTTCCCAGGAGAGACTCGATCCGAGACCTTCGATCATCCACGGACCCAGCCGCTCGCAGAGCCACGGCAACAGCGTCGTCTTCATCCGGCCGGATCGACGCGAAGGGCGTGCAGGTTTTTCAGAGCGATTGCAGAGAGACGGCCGTCCGATAGGACTCACAGCGGGACATGAGATGCTCGTGCGTTCCCGTGTCGGCGATACGGCCCTCCTGGATGACATAAATCCGGTCACAGCGTCGGATGGTCGACAGCCGATGGGCGACGACCAGCGTGGTCCTCCCACGGGACAGCCTTTCCACCGCGTTCTGGACTTCCCGCTCCGATTCCGAATCGAGACTCGACGTGGCTTCGTCCAGAATCAGAATCGGCGCGTTCTTCAAAAAAGCCCGCGCGATCGCCACCCGCTGCCGCTGGCCGCCGGACAAACGCGACCCCCGCTCGCCCACGCCGGTTTCGTATGCTTCCGGAAGCGCCAGAATAAACTCGTGCGCGTCCGCCGCCCGCGCCGCCTCCTCGACCTCCGCCTGCGACGCCTCCGGCCGGCCGTATCGGATGTTGGCGGAGACGGAGTCATTGAAGAGCACGACCTCCTGGACCACGGCCGCCATGAGCCGCCGGATCGACCGGGAGGATAGGTCCGACATGGGAACTCCGTCCAGACAAATCCGCCCGCGCGTGGGTTCCAGAAGTTTCGGAATCAGCATCAGCAGGGTCGACTTGCCGATCCCGCTGACGCCCACAAAGGCGACATGCTCGCCCTTTCTGATCGTCAGGTCGATGTCGGTCAGAACCGGTGCGGAATTTTCGTTGTAATTGAAATGCACCTGATGAAACGTCAGATCCCGCTCGAATGCCGCCTCGGCGCCCGCGTCCACATCCGGCGCGTCCGGCATGTCCAGAAACGCAAAGATTCGTTCGGCGGCGGCGCTGCCCTGCTGGTAGACGTTATTGAGAGTGGTGAGATTTTTGATCGGCCGATAAATCGAAATCACGGCGGTGATGAACGCCCCAAACGATCCGGCGGTCATGGCCTGCGTGAGAACCAGATACCCGCCGTAATAGATCGCCAACGATGCGCCCAGACCCCCTAGAAACACCATCATCGGCCCTGACAGACTTGATATCTTCGCCTGCTTCATGCTCCACTTGAAATACCCATCCACCTCGCGGCCAAACCTCTCACGCTCCGCGTCCTCCTGGCCGAAAATCCGCACGATCCTCATGCCCGCCACCCTCTCCAGCAGAACCTGCGTGAGATCCGCGATCTTGCCCTGGGCCTTGTGCGTCGCCCGCTTCATCTTCCGGCCGAAATAGGCGATGAGCCCGCCGATAAACGGCAATACCAGAAACGCCGCGATCGACAGCGTCGGTGGAACAAGCGAAACCGACACGAGCACCAGGAACAGAATCACCAGCGGCTGGAGAATCGTGTCGGTGACCAAGCGGACCAGGGCCGTGTAGACCAGCCCGACGTCGTTGATGCTGACCGACAGGAGTCGGCCGGCGCGTTCGCCTTCGAGGAATTCGAGCGGCGTACGGGTGTATTTCCGGAAGAGTTCGTTTCTGAGATCCTGAAGGATCCGCATGCCGACCAGGGTCATGAGATATTCCTGGCCGAACGCCGCGCAGGACTTGATCAGATAGGCCAGCGCGATGCCGACACAGATATACAGGAGGAGTCGGAGCCGGTCATCGAAGACCAGCGTGTAATTCAGATAGGGGATTTTGAAGGAAAGATCCGCAGCCGGCGTGAAGATGTTGTCCAGAACCGGTTTGATCGTCAGGATCGAGACTGCATGGAAAATCGAATAAATAAACATGCAGACAACCGCCACCACGATCGTCCGGCGGTAAGGCGCCAGATACGACATCATCCGCCGGCCGGTCATGATCCAAACACCGCGGCGCACGAATCCGCCACCCGGTCCGCCGCGCCCGGAGGGCCGAGTTGGCCGGCGGTCCGGCGAAGATCCGCGCGGATGGCGGCGGCGCGGGATTCGTCCGAGAGGATCGACTCGGATTCCGCGGCAAGATGCGCCGCGGAAAAGCGGTCCTGAATCAGTTCCGGCACGATCATCCGGTCGGCCAGAATGTTCGGCATCGCGCAGTACTTGACCCTCACGATCCACCGCGCGAGAAAGTACGACAGGGCCGAGAGGCGGTATCCGGCGATCATGGGCGTGCCGAGGAGCATCGTTTCGACCGTGGTTGTCCCGGTCGTCACCAGCGCCAGATCGGCGGCGGCCACCAGATTGTGCCGGCTTTTTTCATCCTCGATCAAAAATACTTTCAGACCCGGCGCGGTCTCCTTCATCCAGTACCGGTACATCGACGCCGGCAAAGTCGGCGAGACCGCCACCACCGCCGTCATCGGCTGTCGACGGGCCAGGCGATTCACAGCATCCCACATCACAGGAAAATGCCGCTCCACCTCCTGCCGGCGGCTACCCGGAAGAAGCGTCACCATCTTGTCCCGCTCGCTTACGCCAATCGATCGCCGCGCGGCGGCCCGGTCCTCTGTCGGCCGGGCGCGGTCGACGAACGGATGGCCGACGAATTCGACCGGGCAGCCCAGCGCCTCGTAGATGGGGGCCTCGAATGGAAAAATCACCAGCATCTTTTTGATCCGCCGCGACAACACGCGGGCGCGGCCCCGGCGCCAGGCCCAGACTTGCGGACTGATGTAGAACACGACGGGCAGGCCGTGTCGGGCGGCCAGCCGGGCGATGTGGAGATTGAGGCCGGGATAGTCGACCAGGAGCAGCGCGTCCATCGATTTCGCGGACATCGCGGCGTCTATCCGGTTCAACAATCGCCGAAAATATCCGAGGTTTCGCACCGCCTCGGAAAACCCGATCACGGCGCGGTCCACGATGTTCTCCACCAACTCAAGACCGGCTGATTGCGCTATCCGCCCGCCCAGGCCGAAAAACCGGAACCGGCCAGGGAACCTGCGGCCGAAGGATTGGAGAATCATTTCGGTATGCAGCTCGCTCGATAGTTCCCCGGAGGACACAAAAATCCGTTTCATGACCCGCCCGGCCGGATCAGCCGCTCCGCGGCCCCAAGTGCGGGCTGCGCCCGCGTCTCCGACGCCGGCCGGGACAGCGCCCCCGGCGCCCCAAGTGCCGGCGTCTC
>CAZHRJ010000071.1:0-15745 GCA_964534765.1 uncultured bacterium | reverse complement strand
CCGCGCGCCGGGAAACACCGTTTCCCGCACCCGCGCCCCATCCCGCGCGCGGCGGCTCAATGACTTCTGATTTTGTTTTTGGTTTTCCCGACGGGTGGAACTACGCGAACATCAACCGCCCTTTGGGCGCGGGGATGGATCTTCCCAATTCCTTGGCGGTTTCAATCCACTCATGGGCGATCTTCTCGGCGTTGGCGAGCGCCGCCGCCGGCGTTTTGCCGTCAGCCATGCAACCAGGAAGCTCCGGCACTTCGGCAATGTAGGACTTGTCCTCGTCGCTCCAGTAAATAATCACTTCGTATTTAAGCATCCTCCGACCCTCCCAACTTGTATTTGACGATCACTTTCCGAATCTGCTTCACTTGGTACGGCTTCGCCTGCGATCCCTTTGGCTGGATGTTCAATATTTCTTCTACCCCGGTCTTCGTGTAAATGTGGTGATCTCCGCGCGTCCGCTCGGCAAATCCCAACCGCCGAAGAAGCCCGCATAACTCCGAAAAAGAAATGTTCGCGTCCGACGTTCCGCGCAGCACCTTCGCAAGAACCTTGTCCAATTCCTCGCGCCCTTTCCCTTATTGTTCCGATTCGACCGCCGTTTGGCAAGCCCGCCAAACGTCCGGCTACGCAGCCATGCGTTCGGGGGCCGCGCTGTGTCTGGAAAGAACACCCTCCAAGACAAGAAGAACAGCCTTTTGTTCGCGTGGCGGCAGCGACTCGATCTTTTCGACCAGCTTCAACACCTTTCTGGATTTCGCCCCGTTTGTCGTCTCGCCGTTCGATGACACAAACTCTTTGAGGGATGCGCGCAGAATGCCGGCCATCTTGATGAGCTCGCGCGCAGGGATTCGGACGATTCCCTTTTCATAGAAGCTGACCATTTGCTGATTCAATCCCAATCGTTCAGCAAGCTCCCCTTGAGATAATCCCCGCTCCTTCCTCAAAGCTCGCAAACGAACACCCAGATCGGTGTCCTCTTTCGAATGAGGCCGCCGTGTTTTCTTTGAACGTGGACGTGGCATCGTCAACTCTCCTTTGCCGAATCTATCCACGTCCATTGTATTCCCTCCTTTAAAAATTTATGTTTCACGCTTGACATGATACAAGCACTGTTTGTAATGTCAAGTCTGTTTTTATATTCCGGCTCTTGACACGATTTCAAAAACCGCCCGATTCGGGCGGAAAGGCGGGCGGCGGGAAAATGGGAGAGCGGCCCGATTGGACATATTTCTGCGCCTCACATACCGCTCCGGTCGCGTGGAGTTTGATTTTGGGGCGGGTGCTTGTACTCGGGAAGTCTGCGCCGGGCGGGGCAGATTTTGGCGCGGGTGAGCGGCGCGACGACTTCAGTGTTTTCTTTTTCGGTAAAGGAAAGGAGGCATTCCGCCACTTTCCACTTTCACGTTGACCGTTGATTTGCCGTTCATGCCGACAAACCGCTGTTGGAATTTTTTTCCGAGGTGAGGAGAAATTCTGCGGGCCGTTCCCGTTCCCCGGCTATTGCAAGCCTCTCTCCATATATATATAGTGGCCGGCATCAGATATGGAACAGCTGTACTTTACGATTAGACAGGTCAGTGAGGCGCTGGGAGAGAATCCGCACGTTATCCGGTACTGGGAAAAAGCGTTTCCGTATATTCGTCCGGAAAAAACCAAGACCGGCCAGCGCCGGTACCGGACGCAGGATCTGGCCCTTCTTCAGCGCATCCGCCGGATGCTCCGGGAAGAGGGTCTGACGATGGCGGGTGTCCGGCGGAGGATTTCCAGGGGCCGGCGGATGGCCGAGCAGGCCGATACGCTGGATGCGGTCCGTGGGGATTTGCGGGAAGCGTTAAAGATGCTCAAGGGCGAAGAAACCGGGGTGTAGCGCAACTTGGTAGCGCACACGCATGGGGTGCGTGTGGTTGTGAGTTCAAATCTCACCACCCCGATCTTATTTCTCCGAGGTCCATCACATGCAGGTTCGTGAACTGAACAAGGGCGACACAGTTTTCCGGCAGGGCGACGCCTCCAACGAGATGTATGTCCTGCAGGAGGGAATGCTGGAAGTGGTGGTCAAGGACAAGCGCGGCCGGGAAAAGAAGATATCCGACCTTTCGGAGAAAAACGCGATTTTCGGTCAGATCGGGGCGCTTCTCAAACAGCCGCGCAACGCGACCATACGAGCTGTGAACCATTCAGTGGTTCAATCGATCGATACCAGGGCAAAAGCTCTGGACGAAACCATTCTGGCCGCGCCAAAGCTGGGGCTGTCTCTGTCGATGAATCTGGCCCACTTCATCAAGGAAACCAACATTCGCCTTTCCCTTTCCGCGCAGTTCCTGGCCGATCTGAGAAAAACCGCCCAGGAGTATCTCCGGTACTATTACGACAAATCGAAATCGATCGGTGAGATTCACCAGAGAATCCAGGCGCCCTGGGCCAGGAATCTCTTTGAAAAGACCAAATCCCACCCCTGCTACGCCATGGGCGAATTGCTCAGCCAGGGATCCGACCCGATGCCGGCCGAGGCGGTTTCGGAATCGCCGGCGGCCTCGGCCGTTTCCATACCGGACACTGTCGGGCAGGGCAGGGACTACGAGTCGGGCCAAGCGGTTTGCCGGGAGGGCGAGGAAGGCCGGGATTTTTTTATTCTCAAAACCGGCCTCCTGGAAATTCAGGTGGGCGGCCGGAAGATGGCCGAGATCCGGACGCCTGGGGAAGTGATCGGAGAGGTGGCGGTGCTGGCGGGATATCGAAGCCGGAAATTTGAGAAGCGGTCGGCCACGATCGTGGCCCGGGAGGCATCCAACATTGTGGTGGTTGACGGATCCCATCTGGAGACGACGATCGTGAGCAATCCGGCGTTGATTTTATACGTCACGAAAATTCTGGCCGGCAGGCTTCCCGGGACCAATCAGGCGCTGATGATCGACGAGGACCAGATCGGAAAATACATGTCCCTTCTCACCCACGCCGGCGACACCAAGACGATCATGAGCGCCTACGATCTGCTCAGGATCAATCTCCAGAGCCTTGCCAAGGACAAAACAGAGACCGACGGATTTCAAGAGGAGGTCACCGCCCGGCAGACGGAATTGTCGAATCGCATCGCCGTTCTGACGGAGCGGCATGAAGAGTTGGTCAGCCGCTGGAAGTCGATCTAGTGTAGTGCGTCCAACGATTCTTGACATTTGCAAAGCCCGTCACCCCCGCGAAAGCGGGGGTCCAGATGCCCGTTTCCGACTCAGCTACTGCCTGGATTCCCGCTTTCGCGGGAATGACGAACGTAAAGGGACTTCTGAAACACTACACTAGACCATGGAAGGTCTGTACCGGCGAGGACCTGAAGGCCCCCCATGGCACGTGATCTAAGCGCGGGAGAAGTTATTTGCAAACAGGGGGAAGTGTCCACAGAGCTGTACGTTCTGGTTTCCGGGCACCTGGAGGTCTGCATCCGGGACAGGCGCGGCCGGGACAAGCGGATATCCGAAATCACCGAACCCAACTCCATCTTTGGAGAAATCGGCGCCATCCTCAAACAGCCCCGGTCCGCCACATTGCGCGCGCTGGACCATTCGATCGTCCAGGTCATCGATGTGAAAAAAAAATCTCTCGAGGACACCATTCTCGCGCAGCCGCGGCTGGGGCTTTCTATCTCGCTCAATCTGGCGAAGCACATCAAGGAGACGAACGCGAAGTTATCGGAGTACACGGAGTTTTTGAATGAGGCGAGGAAAGTGTCGGATGACTATCTTATGTTTTTTTATGAAAAAGCGAAGTTTTTCGGAGAGTTATTTGAGCAGACCCGGTTTGCGTGGGCCAAGACCATTTATGACAAATCCAAATCCCACATCTGTTACGGCATGGGCGAAGGCGTGAGCAAAGGCCAGGCGGTCGGCGAGACCCCGGCGGCGCCGCCGGCGGCGGCGGAGGACACGCCGCAGGCGATTGGCGGTGGCAGGGAATTTAAGCCGGGCGAGATTCTCTGCCGGGAAGGGGAAGAGGGCCGGGAGATTTTCATTCTTCAGAACGGGTCTCTTGAAGTTCAGATCAAGGGCCGAAAAGTGGCCGAGATCAAGGACAAGGGGGCGGTGATCGGCGAAGTGGCGGTGCTGGCCGGCTACGGGAGCCGCAAGTTCGAGCTGCGGTCGGCCACGCTGATGGCGCGGGACGCGGCGACCGTCATTGTCATAGACGGAACGCGTCTTGAGGCCGTCATCACCGCCAACCCGCAGCTGATCCTCTTTATCACCAAGGTCCTTTCGGAACGGCTCCCCACGACCAACAATTCGTATCTTGCCGCGGACGACCAGATCAGAAAATACATCGCCCTTCTGGATCCCACCGGCGTGACGACCATGACGCTGCTCAACGCATTTGAGCTGCTGCTCACAAACGTGCAGAGCAACGCCAAGGACAAACCGCAGGCCGAAGGCATGGCGGAGGAAATCGAGGCCAAGTTTTATCAAATGAAGGAGAAGGCGCGGCATCTCATGGACCAGTTCGCGGTTCTCAGCAAGAAATAGGCCGAAGGAAAGACCATGTCGCACCGTACCCTTCTTATCGGAATCGCTCTCGCGGCGATCCTGGCGCGGATCGTGACCTTCTCCCTGATCAGCCCTCCCACCGGCGGGACGGCGAGGTACTATGAATCAGTGGCGGAGAGCCTGCTGCGGGGCGATGGATTCAATTATTATCCCTATGTTTTGCTGGATCGAAACATGCGGATTCCGAAGACATTTGAAAATATCCCGAAGAAGCTTGAGGACATCGGCGTTGACATGTCCTCCGACACCCGCTACGCGATCCGCGCGCCGCTTTATCGATATCCTCCGGCCTATCCCATTTTTCTGGCCGCCGCACATTTCGTCTTTGGGCCCAGTCCCGTCGCGGTCGTCGTTCTGCAGATTCTTCTGAACGGCCTGGCGGCGGCCCTTGTGTATCGAATCGCCTGGCTCATTTTCGAAGTCAAATCTCTTGCGGCGGCGGCTGGGGCGGCGGCGGCGCTGTGGCCGTTTACGCTGGTGAACAGTCTGTCCTACGAACCGACGGCGCTCCTCTACGTCACGGTCATCAGCGCCGTCTGGTCGATGATGGAGTACCGTCTGACCGGCCGCGCCGGGTATTTTCTCCTGAGCGCGCTGGCCAGCGGCATCAGCGCGATGCTTCGGACCGACGCGCTTTTTGCGTCATTTGGTCTGGCGGCGGCGCTTCTATTGTCAACCGGAGGTTGGATGAATCGTGTGAAGGCCTGTGGCGGGTTTCTTCTAATCACCGCGGCCGTTATGTCCCCGTGGCTGATCCGGAACGCCGTGGTGTATCAGCGGTTTGTTCCGCTGTCCTGCGGGCTCGGGGTGAACCTGGTCATCGGGATCGGCAAATACATTCCCGAAAGCGGATTCCCAACGCACGACCGGGCGATGATTGTGGAGGAATACGGCCAGGACCACGTCAACAGCGCCATGTACACGGATGACGGCTGTTATCCGGCCGGTGTTGAGCGGGAGGAGGAGCGAGTGAATCGTGCGAAGGCCTACATCCGGGGCCATGTGTGGGAGTTTGCGGGTTCGTGCGTGCGGCGTCTGCCGGATTTATTATTTGTCGGAGGGCAAACCGTCCAAAAGCGCGTCGGGTCCGGCCAGGGCGGATGGAGGGCGCTTGTGGGACTTGGCCTGACGTGGGTGGAGCCGCTTGCGGTATGTCTGGCGGTGGCGGGATTCTGGCGGCTGCGGCGGCGGTGGGCGATTCTCTCACCGGTTTCCTGGTCGATCGTTCTGTACATTATCGGTCATGCGCCGATGTGGGTGGAACCGCGGTATTTCAAGCCGGTGTGGCCGTTGGTTCTGGTTCTGACGGTTGGCGCTTTTTATTGTGGAAAAAAGTTTGATACAAAACTTGACATTACCAAGCCGGTAAATCTAAACTAACCCGTTTTTTGTGTACCCAAAGTCAACCTTTGGGGATGGAGGAGTCTTGTCATGTATGAGCCCATAACACTGGAATGTTCGATCTGTAAACGTCGAAATTACAGCACAAAGAAAAACCGGCGCACTCAGAAGGAGCGTCTGAAGCGGCGGAAGTTTTGCCCGTGGTGTGTGAAACACACGGAGCACGTGGAGACAAAGTAGGTCCGATAGGCCAGTAGCTCCAACGGCAGAGCGACGGTCTCCAAAACCGAAGGTTGGGGGTTCAAATCCCTCCTGGCCTGGAATAGAGCGTCAGGAGGGTTGGTCGTGGCGTGGTACCAGAGATTGAAGGGGTTTTTAGGCGAAGTTTGGATGGAGATTCGTCCAAACGACGGGAAGGTCAGTTGGCCAACGAAGGACGAAGTGGTTGAATCGACGACGGTCGTTTTCCTCTGCGTTGCTTTCTTCGCCATTTTCCTTGCCTTGATGGATGTCCTCTTTCGGAATCTGGTCGGTCTTCTGGTCGGCGAGCAGTGATTTGGGCGCATCGGCCGCGAATAAAAAAGAGGTTGAGTGAGGATGAGTGAGTTTACATCAGAGGGTCAGGTAAACGAAACCGATACGGGCGCCGAGCCGCAACCGGCCGAAATCGGCGCGGCGGCGCCGGACCGTCCGGCGGCGCGGATTGCCGCGGCCGAATCGGAAGGCGCAAGTCCGATGGAATCCGCCGTCGCGGCGCCGCCGGCCGGCCGCGGGAAGCGGGGTTCGGTTGCCGGGAAACCGTACGTCCATGAACCGGACGCGTCCGTATTCAGCTGGTACATCCTTCACACGCTCTCCGGCAACGAGGAGAAGGTCAAGCATACGATGAAGACATCGCTGGATCGGGAAGGGCTGGGCCAGCTGATGGAGGATGTTCTCATTCCGGTGGAAGATGTGGTTGAAGTCAAGCGCGGGAAGAAGCATATCAAGAAGCGGAAACTCTTTCCGGGATATGTGTTCGTGCGAATGAGGGCGACGGAGGATGTGCTGAAGCAAATTCGGCGGCTGCCGAATCTGGCTCGGTTTGTCGGCGGCATCGGCGGCAGCGGGCCGGTTCCGGTCACGGACGCGGAGATCAGCCGGATCCGGCATTTCATGACGCAGACGAAGGAAAAACCGAAGATCATCTATGAGGTCGGTGAGACGGTGCGGATCATCAGCGGCCCGTTCATGGATTTCAACGGAACCATTCTGGAAATGGACGTGGACCGCGGCAAACTCAAAATCCAGGTCGAAATTTTCGGCCGGGCCACTCCGGTCGACCTGGAATTCGAACAGGTCGAAAAGGCCTGACGGCGGAGGATAGAAAATGGCGGCGCCCAAAAAAAAATTATTGACCCAAATCAAGCTCCAGGTCCCGGCCGGTCAGGCCAAGCCCGCGCCGCCGGTGGGCCCGGCGCTGGGGCAGCACGGTGTGAACATCATGGAGTTTTGCAAGCAATTCAACGCGCAGACGGCCCAGATGGAGTCCGGGTTGGTATTGCCGGTGGTCATCGACGTGTTTCAGGACAAGAGTTTCACCTTCATCCTGAAAACGCCGCCGGCCTCCGTATTGATCCGCCGGGAGGCGGGTCTGGCCAAGGGGTCGCAGGACGCGGGCAAGGTGAAAGTGGGAAAGATTTCCAAGGACAAAATCCGGGAGATCGCCAAATTGAAGCTGCCGGATCTCAACACCCAGTCCCTTGAACAGGCCGAAAAAACCATCTCCGGCACCGCCCGGAGCATGGGCGTGGAGGTAGCCTGATGAAGCGCCGGTCGAAGAGATACCGGGAGGCATCGAAACTGATCGAGTCAACCCGGCGATACCGGCTTCGGGACGCGGTATCGATCGCGAAAAAGGGCGCCACGGCCAAGTTTGATGAAACCATCACCATGGCTCTCCGGCTGGGGGTTGATCCGACCAAGGCGGAGGAGCAGGTGCGCGGCAGTGTGGTGTTGCCGGGCGGGACGGGCAAGAAAATCCGGATTCTGGTATTTGCCAAGGGCGAAAAGATTTCCGACGCCAAGGCCGCGGGAGCCGACCTGATCGCCGACGACGATTTGATCAAAAAAATACAGGAGGGCATCCTCGAGTTCGATGCGGTAATCTCAACGCCGGACGAAATGGCCAAGGTCGGCAAATTGGGGAAGATCCTCGGCCCGCGGGGGCTGATGCCCTCGCCCAAGACCGGAACCGTCACTGCCGATCTCAAGACCGCCATCCAGAATTTGCGCGCCGGACAGGTATCCTATCGAAACGACAAGGAGGGCAACATCCATCTCTTCGTGGGCAAGGCCTCCTTTGACGAACCGGCGCTGCTTCGGAATGCGGAGGCTCTGGTCAAGAGCATTATCGTGGCCAAGCCGAGGGCCATTGGCGGCCGGGGAGAGTATCTTCTATCGGCATCGGTTGCCCCCTGCATGGGTCCGGCGGTTCCGTTGGATCCTGTGGCGCTATGGGACGAGTACGCATGACCGGGAGCGAGGACAAAAAGGATTTGGGAAACGAGAACAAGAGGAGGATCGTCTCGGATTTATCCGAGAAGCTGTCGAAGGCGGAAGCTGTAATTCTGACCGAGTACAAGGGCCTGACCGTCGCCGATCTGACGGAGCTTCGGGTTCAGCTTCGCCGTCTCCAGGGCGAACTTCGGGTTCTGCAGAACCGGCTGGCCAAGATCGCCATGAAAAGCGTCCCGGCGGCGCAGCCGCTTCACCGGTATCTCACCGGCGCCACAGCCGCGGTCATCACGTACAGCGATCCGGTGCCCATCGCGAAGGCCTTGAAGGTCTTCGCGGCGGAGCGGGAGAAATTCAAGCTCAAGGCGGGACTGGTATCCGGGAGGTTCATGGAACCAGAGGATCTGAAGAGGCTGGCGAATCTGCCGGGCCGGCAGACACTGGTATGCGAAGTCGTGGGGCTGGTATCCAGTCCGCTCCGGCGGCTGGTCACCGCGCTGTCCCAGCCGCAGCGTCAATTGGTTCAGGTGTTGGCGCAGGTCGTCAAGAAGCGGGGCCCGTAACGCTCATAACGCGTCCGCCGGACTTATGGGTCTGGCGGCGGACGCGTAACGAGCGACAGGGATAGAAACGGGAAAGGAGGCGAATGAGATGGCCACACTAACGAAAGGCGACATTGTTGGCGCGATCGAGACCATGACGGTTCTGGAGTTATCGGATCTGGTCAAGGCGCTGGAGGAAAAATTCGGCGTGTCAGCGGCCGCCATGGCGGTTGCCGCATCTCCGGCAGCCGGCGCGGGATCCGGCGCGGCGGCGGCGGCGGAGGAGCAGACGGAGTTTACGGTCACGCTGGAGAATTTCGGGAACAACAAGATTGGCGTCATCAAGGCCGTGCGGGAAATGACCAACCTGGGATTGAAAGAGGCCAAGGATCTGGTTGAAGGCGCGCCCAAGCCGGTCAAGGAGGGGGTAGCGAAGGCCGAGGCGGAGGAGATGAAGAAGAAGCTTGAATCCGCGGGAGCCACGGTCAGCGTCAAGTAGGTGCCGATCGGGAATTAGAAACGGTTTATCGGGGTCTCTGTGCCTGCACAGCGCGGGCAGCGTTGACCCCTGAACGAACAGAAAGAGGTGTCGGACAGTGAGTAAGACCACCGGAACTATCAGGGACTACACGCGGGCGGAATTCAAAATGGATCTGGGCGATCTTCTGGCCATTCAGAGGGATTCATTCAAGGCGTTTTTTCAATTGGACGCGCCTCCCGAGGGACGAAAGATCGAGGGATTTGAAGAAGTCGTGCGGTCGACGTTTCCGATAGAGTCCAACGACATCGTTCTGGAGTATATCCGGTACACGATTGAGCCTCCGAAATATGATCCCTGGAAGTGCAAGGAGCTGGGAGTCACGTTCGGGTCGAACATCACCATCCGGATCCGGATGACCGACCGGCGGGAGAATTCGACGGTTGAGCAGGACGTGTTTCTAGGCGAATTTCCGATCATGACCGAGCATGGGACGTTTGTGATCAACGGCGCGGAGCGGGTTGTTGTTTCTCAGATTCACCGGTCACCGGGCGTTTTCTTCAGCCTGGATGACCGCGCGGACGCCTACATCGCCAAGATCATTCCCTATTTCGGCGCGTGGCTGCAATTTGAAGTTGACCGTGACACGAGCTTTCTCCATGCGCGGCTGGATCGCGGCAAGCGGATACTCGGGTCGGTCATTCTCAAGGCTTTTGGCATGTCGGGCAACGCGGAGCTTCTGAAGGCGTTCTACGAGCTGGAGGAAGTTCCGGTGAACCCGGATCTGGTCGGGCGGACCGTTGCGGAGGACGTAGCGGACCCGGAGACGGGGGAGGTATTTCTGGAGGCGCCGATAGAAGTCACGACAGAGGAAGTGGCGTTGCTGGAGCGGCAGAGGATCGAGCGGGTGATGGTCATTCGGGGCCAGACCGACCCCAGTTTCAACTCGATCATCCTGAAAACTCTTCTGAAAGATCAAAGCCGGGACACGGCGGAGGCCCTCGAAGAGGTATTTCGGTATTTTTCTCCTCACGACACCTACAGCCCGGACCTGGGCAGGGATCTGATGAACTCCAAATTCTATAATCCCGTCAATTATGACCTTTCCAGAGTCGGCCGATTCAGGCTCAACCTCCGATTCGACCTCCAAAAACCGGCCACGCAGAGGACGCTGGATCTTGAGGATCTCATGATGATCGTCAAGCATCTGGTCCGTTTGGCCGGCGGCGAAGGCCGGCCGGACGACATCGACCACCTTCAAAACCGCCGGGTCCGGCCCGTCGGGGAACTCCTCGCCATGTATATCGCCACGGGAATGGGGCGCATGCGCCGCAACATCATTGAGCGGCTTGATGCCATCGAGCGGCTGGGGTCGAAGGTCAAGGTATCGGACACGGACGAGGAAGTCGTTGAAGAAACGTCGCTGACGGTGGCAAAGGTGAAGGCCCCGCAGTTGATCATCAACACGCGGCCGCTGACGTCCATTCTCAATGAGTTCTTCGGATCGTCTCAGCTTTCGCAATTCATGGATCAAACCAACCCTCTGGCCGACATCACTCACAAACGGCGTCTTTCGGCTCTTGGTCCCGGCGGCCTTTCCCGCGAGCGGGCTGGGTTTGAGGTCCGGGACGTGCATCACTCCCACTACGGCCGGATCTGTCCGATTGAGACGCCCGAAGGCCCGAACATCGGTCTCATTGTCTCTATGTCCACCTACGCCCGGGTCAACGAAATGGGCCTTCTGGAAACGCCTTACCGGAAAGTCGAGAACAACAAAGTCACGGACACCATCGTCTATCTCACCGCGGACGAGGAGGAGCTTTACAAAATCGCCCAGGCCAACGCCCCTCTGAAAAGCGACGGCAAGTTCGCGGAGCTGACCGTATCGATCCGGGAGGGTGGAGAGTTCAAGATTGTGCCGGCGGAGGAAGTCACCCACATGGATGTGTCGCCGAAGCAGATCGTGAGTATCTCCACCGCTCTGGTTCCCTTTCTCGAACATGACGACGCCAACCGCGCCCTCATGGGATCCAATATGCAGCGCCAGGCCGTGCCCCTACTTCAGCCGCACGCGCCCGTCGTGGCCACGGGCCTGGAAAACAAGGTCGCCCAGGACAGCGGATACGTCGTCCTGGCCAAAAATCCCGGCAAAGTCATCTACGCGTCCTCTTCGGAACTTCAGGTCGAAACCAGGAAAAAACATGAGCAGGATGTCCGGGAGGGCGGCAAGATCGTCGCGAAGAAAGGGTCAGCGGTCATCGATACGTACCCGATGCTCAAGTACAAGCGGTCGAACCAGGGGACGTGCATCAATCAGGCTCCCATTGTCCGGGAGGGAGAATCGGTCCGCGCCGCGCAGCCGCTGGCGGACGGACCGGCGACGGATCAGGGCGAGCTGGCGCTGGGGCAGAACATTTTTGTGGCCATCATGCCCTGGGAGGGTTACAACTTCGAGGACGCCATCCTGATATCGGAGCGGGTGGTGAGCCGGGACGTATTCACGTCGATCCATATTGAGGAATTCGAAGTCGTCGCGCGGGACACGAAACTCGGGAAAGAACAGATCACCCGGGACATTCCCAATCTCAGCAAGGAATCCCTCAACAAACTCGACGAGCGCGGCATCATCAAAGTCGGCGAGCAGGTCCGGTCCGGTGACATCCTGGTCGGCAAGGTGACGCCGAAAAAAGAGCAGGACATGACGCCGGAACTCAAGCTTCTGCACTCCATCTTCGGCGAAAAAGCCAAGGACAGCCGCGACACGTCCCTTCGGCTGCCCCACGGGGCCGAGGGTGTGGTGATTGACATCCAGTATTTTACGCGCGAAAAGAAGGACGAGCTGCCCCCGGGCATACACACGATGGTCAAAGTGTACGTGGCCATCAAGCGGAAGCTCAGTGTCGGAGACAAAGTTGCGGGGCGGCACGGAAACAAGGGCGTCGTGTCGAAGATCTGTCCGGTGGAGGACATGCCGTATCTAGCCGACGGCACGCCGGTGGACGTGGTGTTAAATCCGCTGGGCGTCCCATCCCGGATGAACATCGGCCAGCTTCTGGAAGCGCATCTGGGCTGGGCGGCAACCAAGACCAATCTCAAGTTCGTCACGCCCATTTTCGACGGAGCGGCTCCGCAGGATGTGATGGCGGCCTTGAAAGAAGCGAAGCTGCCTGAGACCGGAAAAACAACTCTCTATGACGGCCGGACCGGCAAACCCTTCGATCAGCCGGTCGTTGTCGGGATCATGTATCTGATGAAACTGAACCATCTGGCCGACGAAAAAATCCACGCGCGGTCCATTGGTCCCTACTCCCTGGTCACCCAGCAGCCGCTCGGCGGAAAGGCCAATTTCGGCGGTCAGCGGCTGGGAGAGATGGAGGTCTGGGCGATCGAGGCATACGGCGCGGCGCATGTGCTGCAGGAAATGATCACCATCAAATCCGACGACGTGCTGGGTCGGGCGAAGATGTACGAAGCGATCATCAAAGGCAAGGACGAGACCGGACCCGGCATTCCCGAGTCCTTCAACGTCCTGGTCAAGGAACTTCAGGGTCTGAATCTGGACATCGAGGTACTTGACGAAAAGGAAAACCCCATCAGTCTAGAGAAGCTGGTGGAGGACAAATTGTCCATGATTCGATAGAGGAGGTACGTGCTTTGAACGGAAATCCCTTTACCGCGCCGGCGGCGACCGGCCCACAATTCGAGCCGCTCTTGCAGGAATTCGGCGGTATCTCCATCATGATCGCCTCACCGGAAAAAATCATGAAATGGTCGTACGGCGAAGTCAAGAAGCCTGAAACGATCAATTACCGGACGTCCAAACCCGAGCCGGGCGGTCTTTTTTGCGAGCGGATTTTCGGGCCTTCCAAGGACTGGGAGTGTTATTGCGGCAAATACAAGAACATCCGGTTCAAGGGCATCGTGTGCGACCGGTGCAAGGTGGAGGTGACCACGTCGAAAGTCCGGCGGGTGCGGATGGGTCACATCAAGCTGGTGGTTCCGGTCACTCACATCTGGTTTCTCAAAGGCACTCCGTCCCGGATCGGCATGCTGCTGGACATGCGTCCCAAGGAACTGGAAAGCGTCGTTTACTATGAAAATTATATTGTCCTGAACGCCGGCACGTCCAAGGAATACAAGAAGAAGCAGTTGATCACCATTACGGGCGATCAGGAGATCCGGAAACTCAAAGCCCGGTATGGGAAGAACTTTGAAGTCGGGATCGGGGCGGAAGCGGTCAAGAAATTGCTGGACGAGATCGACATCAAGGCTCTCCAGGAGGAGAGCCGCAAACAGCTCAAACGGTCCCGGTCGATCCAGAAGAAGAAAAAGCTCTCCAAATTATACGAGATGTGCGTGTCGCTGATGCGATCCGGCAACCGGCCGACCTGGATGATTCTCGAAGCCGTGCCGGTGATCCCTCCGGATCTCCGGCCCATGGTTCAGCTTGAGGGCGGCCGATTCGCGACATCGGACATCAACGATCTTTACCGCCGGCTGATCAACCGGAACAACCGGTTGAAGCGGTTGATCGAGCACAAGGCGCCGGAGATTATCATCAAGAACGAAAAGCGGATGCTCCAGGAGGCTGTCGACGCCCTCCTCGACAACGGCCAGCACGGCCGGCTGGTCCGCGGGGTCGGCAACCGGCCGCTCAAATCGCTGACCGATCTGTTGAAGGGCAAACAGGGTCGGTTCAGGCAGAATCTGCTCGGCAAACGGGTTGACTATTCCGGCCGGGCCGTCATCGTGATCGGGCCGGAACTGAAAATCAACCAGTGCGGGCTGCCCAAACGCATGGCGCTGGAACTCTTCAAGCCATTCGTCATGGGCAAGCTGCTCGACAAGGGTCTGGTTCACAACATCAAGGGCGCGAAGAAAAAAATCGAAGCGGAGTCGTCGGAAGTCTGGGACGCGCTGGAAGAGGTGATCGAAGGCCATCCCGTGATGCTCAACCGCGCTCCCACGCTCCACCGGCTGGGCATTCAGGCGTTTGAGCCGATGATGATCGAGGGGAAAGCCATCCGGCTACACCCGCTGGTCTGTACGGCCTTTAACGCCGATTTCGACGGCGACCAGATGGCCGTTCATGTCCCCCTCTCCAAGCTCGCGCGGATCGAAGCGCGGATTCTCATGATGTCCACCAACAACCTTTTTTCTCCCTCCAACGGCAAGTGCATCGCGGCGCCGACGCAGGACATCGTGCTCGGACTGCACTACCTGACCAAACCCCGCGGGGCAAAACCCGCCCGGGACAAGATGCCGCTGTTTCGGGGTACGGACGAAGTCCTGCTGGCCATCAACTCGGGCGCCCTTGTGCTGCATCAGTGGATTATTGTTCGATCCAAGGGATTTCTCCAGGAAACCACCGCCGGCCGGGTTATTTTCAACGACGTCATGCCGCCGGATGAGGCGTATATCAACGACACGATGAACAAAAAGGCCCTGAGCGGTCTCGTATCCGATCTGCTCACGCGGCGCGGTGCCTACACCACCATCTCGGTTTTGGACAGCATCAAGCGGCTGGGGTACACCTACGCGACGCAGATGGGATGTTCCATCAGTTATTACGAGGACCTTATCGTTCCACCGGAAAAGGAAAAAATCGTGAGCGCGGCCGATCAGGAGGTCAAGCGGCTCCAGTCGCTCTACATGGCGGGGAAACTGACCAAGGAGGAACTGCACAACCGGTCTATTGACATCTGGACCAAGGTCACCAAAGACGTGACCAAGGCCATGGTGGTGGCGCTCGAAAAAGACAAAGAGGGGTTCAATTCCGTCTACATGATGACCTTCAGCGGCGCGCGCGGCAACATCGATCAGTCCCGCCAGCTGGCGGGCATCCGGGGACTGATGGCAAAACCGTCCGGAGAAATCATCGAGCTGCCGATCAAGTCCAACTTCAAGGAAGGCCTGTCCGTGCTCGAGTATTTCATCTCCACCCACGGCGCCCGCAAGGGTCTGGCCGACACGGCCCTGAAGACAGCCGACGCCGGGTATCTAACGCGCCGGCTGGTTGATGTGTCTCAGGAAATCGTGATCGAGACCCATGACTGCGGCACGCTGGACGGCATCTACGCCGAAGCGCTGCGTGAGGGCGAGGAACTCATCGAGTCGCTGGCGGATCGAATCCTGGGCCGGATGCTTCAGGAAGACGTCGTGCACCAAGATACGGGGGAGCTTCTGGCGAAAGCCAACACGTTGGCGGATGAGACGCTGGCGAACAAGATTGAGGAATCGGGCGTGGAGAAGGTCTTCATCCGGTCAGTCTTGACGTGTGAATCCCGCAGGGGCGTGTGCCAGCTCTGCTACGGCCGGAATCTCGCCACAGGCCGGCTGGTGGACATCGGCGAGCCGGGCGG
>CAZHRJ010000070.1:0-16299 GCA_964534765.1 uncultured bacterium | reverse complement strand
GACATATGCCGAACGCCTCGGGGTTGGTCCAGGGGATGTGCCAAAAGAGCGCGATCCGCGCGTCCGGCCGCTCGTCCTTGATCATCCGCGGCAGGAGGGCGAAATGATAATCCTGGATCAGAACGCAGGGCGATTCCACGTCCTTCAGTTCCTCCAGAACTGCGGCGGCAAATTTCCGGTTGGCTTTCTGGTAATACGCCCAGTCCTCCGCCCTGAAGAGCGGCCGTGTATGCGCGATGTGACAGAGCGGCCAGAGTCCCTCGTTGGAGAACCCGTAGTAATATCCGTTCTCCTCTTCTCTGGTCAGCGCCACTCGTTTCAGCGTATAGAGCGGATCATCGGGCGGAACTTTGATGCGATTTTTTTCGTCCAATCCCTCCCAGTCGGCGTCGCCGGACCCATGGGCGATCCACGTGCCGCCGCAGGAACGCAGAACGGGTTCGAGCGCCGTCACGAGTCCCCCGGCGGGAACAATGCATTCGACGTTCCTGCCCCGGCGAATGTGCATGTAAGGCTCCCGATTGGAAACCACAACAAGCGAACTGCCCCGAAGTTTGGACCGGATGTGTTCTTTCAGCCGTTCCGGCGTCCAGAGGGTCGACGCCTCTTGTCTAAGCCGCGCCTCATCCTCCGCCGCCTGCTTTGCGCTTGAAAGATGCTGCGCAAACCGCGTGGCTTCCTTGGCGAGGGGTGAGAACATATCTTCCTTCGGCAATGAAAATGGCTCCGAGTCATCTCCCGCGCGGAGCTTTTTCATCCATTCCGCCATCCGGGCGATCGGCCCGGCGATGCTCCACCGGACGATGAGCAAGGTCACAATCGCGATGAGCACCATCTGGACGAGAAGCCGTTGAAAAGTTTGGCGCCAGATCCGGTTCAGTTGGATCTGGATGAAAGTTGCGTCATGAAAGATGAGGAGGCACCCCACCATTTTTTCCTGGAATCGAAGGGGCAGGGCGTAGATGTGCATTTCCTTGTTGTCGAATGTCTCAAATCGGCCGACATCGACATCGCCGGCCATCGCTTCACCCACAACAGGCGGCGGCGTGGGAAGAGCCGCGGCGAGGCTCGCGGTGACGGCGACGAGGGTTTCCTTGGTGTCATAGACCGCAACACCCGCGAGCCGTTCGCGGTTTCCGAATTTCTCCACAAGGCGTTCCAAATCGCCGGAAGGGCCTTTTTCAATGAGAGGCTCAATCGTCTCCTGGAGACTCTCCGCCAGGAGCCGGGAACGACGATCCAATTCGTCACTCTGCCGCTCTCTTTCCTGGCCGACCTGCACATACGCATAAAAGCAGGCGACCGCGGACACGGCGATGACCAAAGAGACAATCAGACGAAGGCTGATTCGCATGGTGAAATAATTCTACCCTCAACAATCGAACAAGGAAACCCGCGGATGGGAAATATTTTTTGATTTGACTCTAAGAACAGTAAGGGGTAAGGTTCAGGCGATATGAAAAAGACGAAGTGGATTGTGGCCGATAAAGATCATTTGGGTGGCAAACCGCGTGTCAGGGATACCCGTATTTCCATCGAGTTGCTTCTAGACCTTCTGGCCTGCGGAATGACCGTTCAGGAAATTGTCAGAGAATATCCCAGCCTTTCGGAAAAAGCCATACGCGGCGTATTAAGGGAACTGGCGCGTTCTGAAATTCTCGCTTCTGTGTGAAAATCCTTCTCGACGAAAATCTGCCCGAATCGCTGGTGGCGGAGTTGGCAAAGCTCGGTCACGACGTCACCTCCGTAAACCGCCTTCGGCTCAAAGGCGTCAAAAATGGATCGCTATACCGTGAGATTGCCCGGGAATTTGATCTCTGTTTCACGAAAGACGCGGGATTTGCTCACATGGTTCGCCACATGAGGCGCTCTTCCGCCGTCAAAGTTTTGAGAGTCGCTCTCCCTCAAGAATATGCGGCCAAATTTGTGGAAATATTTTGTGGCGAATTCGTCAAAACGGATTGGTTGAAATACGAAAACGGATCGGTTCGACCAGCATCTCCGTAACAAGATGCGCGCTCCAAAGACCGGACATCGTAACCGCCGCAATGCCCATCACCAAGAGAAATGCTTCCAGTTCTTCTTCCACCCAGCGAACCGTGAAAGGAAGTACGAGGACCAAGCCCATGATGACGCCCAGACCAATGAGAATTGCCGATGCCATTGTCTCTGTATTTACCGGTTACTTCGGCCGCCGACGTAGACGATATGTTTGTTCTGGCGAGGCCCCTGTGGACGGTCGGCGCACCAGAGGGTGTCAAGGTCGCGCAAGAGGAAAAGCACGATGAATCCGGCCAAAACCGGTACGGCGGCGATGAAGAGATGGTTTTGGCCGAACGGCGAGAGGAGTTGCTCAGAGGTCGAAAGAGTCGAGACGGCGTGGAGGACAAGGCCCAATCCGTACGAAATCGTTTTACGAAACCCCGCAAGGATGGCCAGACTCAAAAGGGCTTCAAGAACGCCAATCCAGCCGGCCACATTCGGCGAGACGGTAAGGCCGTAAAAATGTTTGAAGATTATGACCGTCGACGCCGGTTCCACCATTTTGTCGAAGCTCCAGAGCAATAGAAAGAGGCCAAGGGAACATCTCAGGATGAAAAGGGCAAGTGACACCCTCGACGACGTCATCATCGCGCAACCCCCTGAAGTTCCATTATGAGATCGGGCGTTCTGACGCCATGCGTCCTCGCAAAGATGGAAAGACGCAGGTCGGGAGGCGCGGGGACGTCGGCGTCCAGCCAGACGTCGTCCGGTAGGGAGTGACGGTCAAACACCACCCATGTCTCCGGCCAAATGGACAAAACTTGGCGGATCGTCATTTCGGGCGAGATCGACAGTGTTTTCCGCAGCTTCGCATCGATCTCCAGTTTCTGTTTCTTTGACATCATCTCCATCGGAATTTTTGTATCAAATTTAGCGCAACTTGGAACGGGGTCGGCATCAAGTACGGGATTTGATCCTGGCCAGCATCCGGTGATATAGATCATCGGCCTTGCGATGGAGACGGTTGGCCCATGGATATTCCGGCGCGAGAATGGCGAGACCGGTGACGATAAACGGCAGTCCCCAGCCTGGGACGAGAACCGGAACGCTCATCACAACGCCCACCATGACAAGAACGAACCCCAAGACGCGCCGGAGGATTTTCCGGACGGCGGTCAAAACCGCCATGATGTGGATGTGTCTCACGCGTTATTCGCCTTTCTTGATCGCCTTCAAGCGATCCTTGAAATACTCGGCCTCGGCGGCGCGTCCCAATTGTTTGTAGACGAAAGCGAGATTCTTGACGATAGATTCGAGTTTGGGGTCGTTGAGTCCCAGCGCCTTTTCTTTCAGTTCAAGGGCGCGCACGAGAAGCGGTTCGGCGTCACTGTAGCGACTTTGATCAAGATAGAGGGTGGCCAATCGCTCGATGAGGTTTGACAATTTCAGAGGCGCGGGGTCGAGTTCTTTTTCCCGGATGGCCAGCGCCCGTTTGTAGAGGCGTTCGGCCTCCTCGCGGTCACCCCGGACGTGACGAAGCTGGGCCAAATTATAGAGACCCGCGGCCATAAAGGGATGATCCAGACCCTGGGATTTCTCCGTAATCTCCAACGCGCGCCTGATCAAGCGTTCAGCCTCATCGGGATTGCTGGAACTGTAGAGCATTCCCAAATTGAGGAGGCGGCGGGCCACTTCGGGATGATTGGGTCCCATCGTTTTTTCGGATACGGCGGCCAGGCGTCTGTAAATCGGCTCGAGTTCGCCGTCCCGTTTCTCTTTCTGATAGAGCGCCTCCAAAAAGTGCAGGATGGAAACTACCTGCGGGTCGTCGGGACCGGCGGCCTTTTCCATGATCGACAGGGCGCGAAGGTATAATGGTTCCGCCTCCGATTTTCTGCCCCTGTCGTCAGACAGGCGCGCCAGATGAATCAGTTCGGCCGCCGTGGCCGGATGCTCCGGGCCATACGAATCTTGCGCGATGGCGAGGGCGCGTCTAAGAAGCCGTTCGGCGGCGTCATGCCTGTCCCACTGTTGATGGAGCTGGGCGAGGCCGTTCAAACTTTCAATCAGCTCCCAATGATCGCGGCCGAAAATTTTTTCCCGTACGGCCAGAGACTCTTTGAAAAAACTCTCCGCTTGGGCGGCGTCTTTCCAGGAATAGAGTTCTCCCAAATGATATAAACTCTGCGCCACTTTGGGATGCTCCGGCGCGTATTTTTTCATCCGAAGGTTCAGGGCCTGCCGAATATGCAGGTGCGCGTCCGACAATTTGAGTTGGGACATCTCAAGAAGACCCAGGAGGTCGATGGCGTCGGCATTGTTGCGATCCTGGGCAAGAACGCGCAGGCATCCGGCGCGGGCCTGATTCGTATCGTTTTCTCGATATGCCTGCCATGCCCGGTCCATTTCCTTTACGGCATCCCGTTTACGGGACAGCGGCCACGGTTTCCAAAGCGGCTTGGGGGGAGGCGTCTTCCGACGCACCACACCAGGCGATGGAGAGGGGCGGGACCGGTCGGTGACGATCCACGTGTCGGAGAGAAATTGGAGTTTGGCGCGCAGGCCCGCATGAGCCTTGGCGATGATCTGGAGGCGACGGTGGATATTGTCGGGCGGATAGCGATTGTCCTCAAACGAGAACGCCCTCTCAAAAATGACGCCGGTGTCGAAGGCGGCCGTGATGATGTGGACGCCGTCTTTGCGGTGGCGAATGACGACCCGGCGAAGGGTTGTGACGGGGTTGGCGGGGAGCCATTCATTATGGAGAAGGTTGACCCAGCCGGCGTCGTTTCTGTAGAAAAGAACTTCGTTGGTTCCGTCTCCGTGGCGGAGAAACCGGATCATATATCCGGAGCGGTCGCCGGTGCGGCTGTTTGCCAGTGAGCCGTAACCGAAGGGCGGCAGAGCCAGTCCGGACCCCGGGGCGAGGGCGTAACAAACAAAAAGGGAATTGGACATTTCGGCGCCGCCTCCGCCCATATGCAGCGTGATTTCACGCTCGGCGGGGTCGATGGGTGAAACGGGCAGAGTGCATTCAATGCCGTTCGGCGGGCTGTTGGGCGTGTTGGTGTAGGACAGGACGAGATTGCCTTTGGAGATTCGATGGTCGGACGAGCGGACGTCAAAGACCTGCGTGTTTTTGGAGATCGGCGTGTCAAAATTTTCTCTGAAGAGAAGCCCCGCAGCGGATTCGGAGACCGTCATGACGACAAAAAAACCGGCGGCGAGGAGGTAGAACGCCGCCGGGCAAAAACTATAAAACCGGGAAAGGCAGAAAGCTGGAATCCGCATAGGACGGCGTCAGCGAAGTTTGTAATTCAGTTTGATGACGATGGCCTCTCGAAATCCGGTCGGCTCAAAAACCCACTGCAAAACGGCGTCACGGGCGTCGGCGTCGATTTCCTTGAAACCGCTGGTTTTCTCCACCTCCGCCGACTCGACCTTGCCCGCGGCCGAGACGGTCACCCGCAATGTGACGACGCTGTCGAGGCCTTTGCGTTCAAACCAATCAGGAACGGCGGGCAGAGGCGACCGGATAATGGACCTGCGAGTTGAGAGTTCGGTCCCATCGGGGCGGCCGATGGATGAGGGGAGGTCCGCGGATGAAAGAGAGATGTAATCCGCGCCCTTTGAGCCTCTGGAACCGGCTTGGGAAGACGGCACATCAAACGAGACGACGTGTGTTTTTTCCGCCGCCGGCACAGTGCCGCCGATTTTTGGGACGGGCATTTCAACTTGGCCGGGGTCATAGATGGACTGTTCCGAGGAATGAGCAGAGGGCTTCGGACGATCTGACCACTTTTCCGGCAAATCGCGCGAGAGGGGAAGGTCTTTATTGGCCGGGGGTAGAATGGCGCGGCCGCCGAAATAGTCCGGCCGGGTTCCAATCCCGGCCGCGGCCATGCGTGGCGCCTGGTGGGGCGCAGATCGCGAAGGCCCGGCGGGTCGGCTGGGCGGCGCGGCTTTCCGGTCTTTGACGATCGTGCGCGGTTGTTCCTTGACGATCCGTGATTTGGCGATGTCCGCCACGGCGCTCGACGGGGCGGGCATGAATCGGACGGCGATGGCGCGGCCGGTCCGGTCAATCAGGCGGGACGAGTGAATCATGCCGTGGGATGCGATGTAGAGGGAAACAAGAAATGAGACGACGGAAATCAGGGCGCTGCGCGCGTCGCGGCGGTTCCGCTCGGTCGACAGATACTCGCGAGTCCATCGGCCGAGGATATCCAGCGCGGCTCCGAGAACCCGCGCCGCGCGGTATTGTTTTCCCGTCTGCGGCGAGCGGATATACAAGCGACGAGGATCCAACGCGCTACCCTTGCGCGGTTGTCGTGGCGACGGTGGCCTCGACGAAACCGGCGCGTTTTGCGGCGTCGATGACGGCGACGACCAGCCCGTGCCTGGTTGACCGATCCGCCCGCACGAGGAGGATTTTGGAAGCCGAGGCGGCCGCGCGTTCTTGAAGGATCCGGCCGAGGGCGTTCATGTCCGGGATTTCACGGTTGCCGACGAAGAGTTTGCCGTCCTGGGTGATGGCGACCTCTGTGTATTGAGGGATTTCCGCCGGAGTCGACGCGGCGGCCGGGAGGTCGACTTTGATGCCCGGCTGGCCGCGGAAACTGGTGGTGACGACGACGAACATGAGCAGGAGGATGATCGTGTCAACAAAGGGCACGATTTCGAAATCGAGATCGGACAGAAGCATCCGCTGTTTGCGTCGCGCGTTCATGCGGCCGACCTCGCTTTCCCCTTTTTCATTCCCTTGAGATACAGCGTTTCGTACTGGCTGATTTTCCGGGAGAGCAGACCGTTCAGGTAGAACGCGAAGAACAGGGCGGGAATGGCGATGAGAAGCCCCGTGGCGGTGGTGATGAGGACTTCCGAGATGCCCCCTGCGAAATACTCCATCTGCTCCAATCCCTGCTGGGACAATTTGTGAAACACCTTGATGATCCCCAGCGTCGCCCCCAGCAGTCCCATCAGGGGCGCTCCCTTGTAGATGGCGGCGAGGGCGTGGAGGAAGCGGCCGATTTCCCTTTCCAGCACCTCCGCCAGTTCCGCGAGCGTGGCTTCGACTTCCTCTCCTTCCACGATCACCCGGGCGGGCGCGAAGGATGGCGATTGTCTGGCGGCTTCGAGCAAGCCGTGCGACGGCACCATGTACAAAAACTCGGCCTCCCTGCGTTTGAATCTCCACAACGCCTGAATCCTTTCGGCGATGATAAACAAGCAAGCGATGGCGGTCGCGTAGAGCGGCCACATCATAAATCCGCCTTTGGCGGTCAATTCCCACATGGCGTTCATTCGATGAACACTCCTTTCCTTTCTGTGTGATCTACTTCAACGCCGCCGCAAGGCCTGCGAGAAGAATTATGCCGACGAACCATTTCAGAACGGACTCGTTGTCCGGATTTTTGGATTTGTCCCGATCGCGTTCCGCCTGTCTGGGTTTTTGCATTTTCTCTCCCGCCGCCATGTCCGGATTGTCGGACTTGAGTCCCGCCGGCGCCGATTCCTTCTTCATTTTGGATTCGTCACGCGGCGTTTTCGCGTCGGTGGGCGGCTCCTCCGACTGCTGGGATTTGTCCTTTCCGACGACCGTCGCCTGTTCGGTTCGCTCCACGGCCGCGGCCATTTCCCCGAATCCCGAAACGATCAGGCTGACGCTCAACACGGCCGTCAATGCCCCAAGAAAAATTCGCTTCAACATTTTCTCCACCTCTCTTTCAGTTGTTTGGTTCATGAATATTCTCTCCCACCGCCAACGCCCTCGCCTCACGGGCGACGGGGCTGTTGGGGAATTTGGCAAGCAACTCCGCCGCGGCCTCTTTGGATTTTTTCAAGTTGCCGGTTTTGGCATAGAGGCTGGAAATTCTGAAAAGCGCTTCAGCAGCCAGATCCGACTGGGTGTCGGATTCGTGCATGGCCAAAACTTTGTAATAGGCGATCAGCCCCTCCGGGACCCGGCCGGCCGACTCTAAGAGGTCGGCGGCGCGGAATTGGGCGGTACCGGCAAGCGGGCCGTTTCCGTCCGCGAGCTTGTCGTATTCATCATAGGCGGAGACGGTGTCGCCATGGATGGCCAGGGACCGCGCGTAGAGCATTCGAATTTGATCGGACGTCGGAGCGAAGGGTTTTAAATGCCGGTTCGCCGCCGAGTAATCTTCGGCCTGGAAGGCCAGGATGCCTTTCAGGAGATTTGGCGCGCCGGCGGAAACGCCGGGCGGCAGTGGATCGGCCGCAAATGTTTTCAGGGCACGGTCGTCGCCGAGTTCAAAAAGCGTTTGGGTCAATTGATGGTAGACGGTCCGGGCGGCCGCGTCGCTCAAGTTTTCACGTCCTTTCCATGCCGCCTGCAAATATGGCCGGGCCTCCAGCCACAGTTTTTTCGGGACGGCGTCTTGCGCGATTCGATAGGATGACCAGGCGACATAGAACGTCTCGGAGGACGAGCCGTCGGCGATCTTGTGAAAATCCCCCAAGGCGGCGTGGGTGTCCGAGAGGGCCAGCCGCGAAAGGGCCGAGACGTAGCGCGCGGCGTTTTTGGAGATGCCGAGCGTGTGTTCGATAAGATCGGCGATGCGGATGACGTCGAGGTGACGTTTATCCTGCGCGGCGGCGTCGAGGAGAGCATCGGCGGCGCGTAAAGCCCACTCGCCCGTCGCGCCTCGTTGCAGATACTCTTCGAGGATCGGCAACCCCCGCGCGCCACGCGAGACGGCGAGTTTGACCTTGCGGGATTCGGCCTGCTCCCGCAGATCGGCTCCGGCGTCACGATTGTTCAGGATGGACGTGTAGATGGCGTCGGCGCGATCGGGATTGTCCATCGATTCGTGAAGTTTCGCGGACGTCAGGAGGACTTCCGTTCGGCGTCGCGCCGGGACGTCCATGGCCAGAAGGTCGTATATGGCGTCCTGGGATTTGTCGTCGTCCTTCAGGGCCAAGCGCGCCCATAGGTTGTATTCCGCGGCGGCAATCTGATTCTGGCGGCCGGAAATATTTTTTTTGAATTTATCGTAGAGCCGGGCGATTTCCGGGGGTTCGCCGGCCGATTTGGCGGCGGCGAAGACGTTGATGAGGGCTTCCTGGAAAAAGGGCGCGGATTTCCCGTTCGGCGCGTCGAGAATGGATACAAGGATCTCCCGCGCCCGGGCGTATTCCTTTTGATCCATCAGATGGTTGCCGTATCGGAACCGGGCGGCGAGGCGGATTTCATCATCGGGGAAATCGATGAGACGTTTATAAAGTTCGACGGCGCTTCTATCTCCAAGCTGGGAGAGGGCCTCAGCCCGGTAAAAATCGAAATTGGCGCGGACAACGGAGTCGATGTCCTTTGCGCCGAATCCCTCCAGCGCGCCGATCGCCTCCTGCGGCCGGCGGAGTTTGACGGCGGCGTCAGCGGCGGCGAGGGCGATTTCGGGGTTGGGGCCGTACGCGGCGCGGTGCGATCGGGCCAAAGTCAGGACCATGTCGGAGTCTTCGCGTTTTTTCGCAATGCGCACGCGGAGCCGCATCATTTCCTCCGCCACCGTGCGTTCAACTTTTCGTTTTTCGAGAAAATCAAGTTTTCGTTCCGCGGCGTCGAGGTCGCCGCGATTTTGGTAAAGCCGCGCCGCTTCCATCGCCACATCGATGGCCAGCGGGTCTTCGGGATTTTGCTGCAAGAACCGTTCGAATCCGCTCAGTGCGCTTTCCGCAAACCCGAGCTTTATTTTGCACAGTCCCGCGGCGTAGGCGGCTTCCCGGCCCCATCCCGTGGCGGCGTGTGTTTCGGCGATCCTGGTATAACGGTCGAGGGCCGACTTGAAGCGTTTGAGGTTGTATTCACAGTCGGCCCGGCGCAGAGAGGATTCGATGAGAAGCTCCGTATCGGCCGATGGGCTTATGTCTTCGAAATAGAGGCCCGCTTCATCGAATCGCTCGGCGTCAAAGAGCGCCATGCCCATGAGAAAGTTTGCTTTTGACGAAATCACGGGATCCCGAATGCGGCCCGCGAGGCGCCTAAATTCAGATTCCAGTTCTCCGTATCTCTCCCGCCGGTAGAGCAACGAAAAGAGGCCGTAGATGCTGTTATCCATCGTCTGCGGCGGCGCGGCCGGTTTGGCGAGCACTTCGCGGTAGAGCTGTTCCGCCGCCGGCCATTTGGCAAGAGTTACTTTGACGTAGCCGAGTTTGTAGAGGAACGCAGGATCGGATTTGAAGGATTTAAGCGCGCTCAACGGCTCCAAAATCACCTCGGCTTCCAGGAATCGGCTCTGAAGGATGCGGACGGATGCCATGTTGTATTGAGCGTCCGAGAGGAAAGGGCTGGAGAGAATGTCTTTAAGAGATTTGCCGGAAAGCAATTTGCCGAATTCGAGTTCGGCGTCATCCGGCCGGCTTTCTTCAACCGCCATGACGCCGAGATGAAAGCGCGCTTCGGCGGCGTATTTGCCGGACGAATGCAGATCCAAATACGATCGGAAGGCCGTTTTGGCGTTGAGGGACTCGCCTGATCCCTGAAGAATCCGTGCGCGCCAGAAATCGACGTCGTCGGCCAAATCCGGCGCTGGGCGGTCCGTCAGCCAACGGGACAGCCTGTCCAAGGCGTCCCGGGCGGCCGGGATGTCACGGAGTTTAAAGTGAGCCAGTGTTTTATAGAAAAGAGTCTTGCCGTAAATTTCGGCGTCGGATGGAAATTTGCCGGACATGGCGTTCGCGTACCTCAAAAGGTTTTTATAATTTTCAGCGGCATAAAGGCGGTCGAAGATGAAGGCATAGGCGCGGACGTCGCCGAGGTCGGCGGCGAAAGCGTCGATATATTCGATCAGGTTGCGCCCGGAATATTTGGCCGAAAAATCGATGAGGTGCGAATAGGCGAGGAAGAGCGCATCGGCATCGACCTGTTTGGCGGCGGTAATTGCCCGTTTGTAGGCATCGCGGGCCTCGTCATTTTTACCCAGCGCGGCGAGGATGTCGGCCCGGAGGACCATGGCGGCGGCGGCCGTGGTATCCGTTGCGGCGTCCATTTTTATTTTTGACGCGGTCTCGAAAAATGATTCGAGAACTTTATTTGCCTTTGAATAATTTTTGTCCTGGAAATGAGCGAGCGCGGTGAAGTAGCGGTACCGCTGTCCGGCGCGGGTATCCGTGGATTCGGAGGCCAAAAGACCAAACAGTTTCGCGGCATCCTTGGATTTTCCGGCGGCCAAAAGCGCGTCGGCCAGAAAAGGTTTGAGGCGCGGAACAAGGTCGTCGTTCGGTTCCTTGATTCGGTCGAGCGTCGCGACGGCGGTGTCGAACTGTCCGGCGGAATGGAGGCCAAGCGCCATGTCGAAAAGACACAGGTTGAGGGCGGCGTGCGTCGGCGCGGCGAGGGCGGCGCGTTCGAAATAATCAACAGCGTCGAGCCGGCGGCCCGTTTCAAAAAAAATCCGGCCGGTGAGCCGAACGACGCGGTAATCCTTATTTGAGATGCGGGCAAGAAATACCATGGCCTGATCGAAATTTTTCTGAAGGAAGGCGGAGTCGGCGCGAAAGAGGAGGATTTCGTCGGCGCGATCCGCTCGGCCGCTTTCCTGCGCCAGTTGTTCGGCGGCTTTGGCCATGTTGTCCGCCGCCTGTCTATTGCCTTTGTCCCTGTGGAGGTGCGCCAACTGCAGGGCGGCGTCAGACCGCAAGCCGGCCGCCGCGGTCTTGTCCTCGAAGACTTCGCTGAAAAGGGCACGCGCCTTCTCCGTTTCGCCCATGCCGATATAGGCCCACGCGCCGCCGTAGAGGGCCTCCGCGCGGGTCTCGCGAGAAACACTGCGGCCCTTGGCGAAAATTTTTTCGTACCACTGGATACTCTCCTGATACTTACCCTCATCATAGGCGAGGTCGGCCAGGGCGATGAGCGCCTCGGCCTGGCGAGGCCCGGACTTTTCGGCGACGCGCAAAAGTTCCGCCCGACCATCCGGCAGGTTGCCCGCCCGGACGAGGAGAAACCCGAGCGCCAACCCGGCGTCCTGTCGCTGGTCGGACGGCAGTTTCGGCATGGCCAATACATCCCGCAAGATCGATTCCGCCCGGCGGGCGTCGCCTGCCTGCGAAAAACAGTCGGCGAGGGCGAGGCGGGATTCGACCTCCAGGCCTTTGGCCGCCGGGTCTTCGGAAACTTGCGAGAAAAACCCTATGGCATCCTTGAACCGGCCCAATTTTTTCGACGCATATCCGGCGGACAGCGACGCTCGCGTGGCGAATTTGGACTCCGGAAATTCGGCGGCGAACCGCTTATAAAGCCCGAGCGCGTCGGCGTATTTTCCCAGATGGTAATAGGACTCGCCGAGCAGAAAGGTCACCTCGTCGCCGCGCGCAATCGCGCCGGACCGGCTCAAAATCAGCTCGAACCTCTGCGCGGCCTCGTCGTATTCGCCCTTCTTGTAGAAGTGCATGGCGGTATTGAAATCCCGCGAGATATCAGCGGCGACGGGTCCGACCGTCATCCACAAGACGGCCGCGCAGAGGACAAGCGTCTGAAACATTCGGTTCATGATAGTCAACCCTCTCGGAGAATCAGAATCGGGCGTTTAATTTTCCTTCGGCTGTTCAGGCAGTCCTTCGAGCGATCCGTCGATGGCGAAGGTTTGCGCATAATTATCCGCCATCATCATCGTCGCAGGATCGGCCGGCGCTTCTTTGAATTTGATGTCACACGATTGACCCTGCCCGACTTCCACCGCTTTTTCCGGATGCGTCACCGCAAGGGTCCCGGTCAGCGATCCGAAGGTGGCCGACAAATCGGGGTTGACCTTGCCCCACATCACGGAGCCGCGAATGTCGGCGGTTGCGGCCGGCGTGACGATCTTGAACGATTTCCCGTCCGCGGGCGGCGTTTTCATGCCGACAAGGAATTCGCCGTAGGGAACCGCAAGTTCCACGGCGGCGTCATTGGACAAGTCGTTCAACCGGACGATGGAGAACTCCTTGAGGAACAACACCGCCCCGTTCGGAAGTTGAATGTGGGCTTTGCCGCCTTGCGCGACGCGTACCGTGCCGGCCATCGGCAGGATCGTTCCGGCGGAAACGGGTTGAAAGCTCATATCGGCCGGGCCGGCCAATTCGGCGGAGCCTTCCAGTCGGACAAGTTTGGCCTCCGGCGCCGCCGCGGCTTCCGCCGTTTCCGGGGCCGGGGCCGGACCCGATAGCTCCGTTGTTTGAGATTGTTCCGCGGCCTCGGCGGGTGTTCCTTCCTCGGCCCAGACATTTGAAGACAATAACAGGGCAATGCCGGCTACAGCCACTGCCCCAACGATCAGGTTTCTCGTCATGTTCATTACCTCCCTGTCCATTACGATATGGCGCCCGCGTAGGCGGACGTGTCAGTTCCGGAATCGCCGAGCAAGCCCATGAGGATTGCAACGAGTTCCTCGATGGGCGATGACTTAGGGACGAAGGTCGTGGCGTCGGCATAAAAGCCGGCGGTGATACGGTCGGTCGGATCGCCGTAGACGATGAGCGGCGCGGGATAGTTTCTGGATTTTTTCATAAAATGGATGAGATCGACGCCGTTGATCTGGGATGAATTTCGGCCGAAGTCGATGTCAAGAATGACCGCGTCGGACTTTTCCGACGAGAAAAAATCGACGGCTTTGTTCCAGGTGTACGCCTGCATGACCCGGCATCCCTCCAGTGTCAGACGCGCATCGAGGGCTTTCTGAACCGATTCGTCTTCGCAGATGACGAGGATTCTCGGGCTTGGGTGCTTCATTTTCCGGCTCGCTCCTTCGCTTTGTCCCGCTGTTCAACCGCGCGGCCGAGCATGGCCAGAAGTTCGCCGCCGCTCAAGAATTCTCCGGCGTAACTTTTTTCAGGCCACTACTTTTTGATGACTTTCGGGACATCGGTCATGCGCAGGCGCGCCAGTCCGTCACTTTTAACGGATACCTCGAGTTTGGCGCCCTTCCTGACCTCCTTGATGAACTCAATCTGCTTTTCGTCAGGCGTCATCCGGCCATCCTTGAAAGTCATCAGGATTAAAAGCACCGCCTTTTCTCCCTTCAGTTTGTCGGCTTTCTTGGCCTTGCTGACCTTGGTTTCCCTGACGACCTTCTTCACCTTTAAAGTGAGGGTGTTCTCCTTTTCATCCTTGGAAAGGACTTCGCCCTCGAGCGTCCCGTCAAACCATTTGGCGGCGTCAGGGATCTTCCACTCCTTTTCCGCCGCGGCAGCCGATGTGGGTTGCGTTGTCGGCAGGAAAAATCCGAGCGCCGCCACGCACAAGCACACTCCAAAAAATTTCTTGTTCATTGATGCCCCCTTGCGTTTTTATGACTCCGGCATATGCCGGACTCAAAGGTAATCCATGCAAGACTCGAACCGAGCCGCGGCCTGACACGGAGAATGTTTGCAACTCGTGAATTGTGTGATGAATACGAGATGGAGGAGAGAGAAGGATTTTACCCGGAGACGAAGGGGTGCTAATGCGAAAAGATTAAAGTGTTAAGCCAAATCCCGCCGCTTCCAAACCCTATTTCAAGACGCGCTGAACCGGCGCTTCGTCCTCCACAACCATAACCTCGCCTTTCACGCGGACGCCTTCTCCCCGGTCAGCGGCAGAGCCAGGGTCAGCCGTGCGCCTTCGGTCCTGCCGGCCTCATCGACGATGTTGCAGGCTTCAACCGTACCGCCGTGCGCCTCCGCGATTCCTTTGACGATGGCCAGTCCAAGGCCGCTACCCGCCTTTTCCCGTTCCGGCTTGCGGGCTCCCTTATAGAACTTATTGAAAATGTGCGGGAGATCGTGCGCCTCGATGCCCGGTCCGTCATCCTCCACGGCGATCCGGCAAATCCGCGAATCGGATTCCAAGCGGACACGTACAACTCTGGAGGCGAACCGGATGGCATTGTGGACAAGATTGATGATCGCCTGTTCAATCCGCGCCGGATCGACATCCGCCCACACCGCCGAATCGGTATCCGTCCATCCGAATTTCAGCCCGATAGATTGTTTTTCGGCCAAAGGGTTCAGCGTTTCGCAGGCGGAACGAATGATGACGCCCAGGTTCGATTTCCGGCGCGAGACGGTCCATGCGCCGGATTCCATTTTTGCAATGTCCAGCAGGTCAGTGGAAAGACGGGATAGGCGGTCCAGATTCCTGAGCACAATGTTCAGATGTCCGGCGTCCGGGCCAGCCAATTTTTTCGCGTTGCGCTCCACGAAAAACGTCAGGGCGGCGTTCGCCGCGGCCAGCGGGGAATTCATTTCATGGACGACCATGTTGAAAAAATCGTTCTGCATGGCGTCTAGTCGCCTGCGGCGGCGCTCATTTTCGCGAAAAATGTCGGCCGCGCTCTTGCAGAGCAACTGGGATTGCACCCGCGCTATCAGGACAGCCGGGGCGAACGGTTTGGTCACATAATCGTTGGCGCCGGTTTTCAAGGCCTCAATCGCGTCTTGGACCTCCGTTTTCGCCGTGACCATGATGACCGGTAGATCGATCGGCGAATACGTTCGCCGGATATGTTTCAAAACCTCCAGTCCGTCGATCTTCGGCATGGCGATATCGAGGATGACCAAGTCATAGTCGTGTTGACGCAACAGGACGATGGCATCCATCCCATTTTCGGCGGACGTCACCGAATAGCCCGCCCGACCAAGATGAAGCCGCAGAATCCGGCGGGTAACCTCTTCGTCGTCAACCACCAAAAGACGCCGGTGAATGTCAACACCCAAATTCATCTGATGTGAGGTCGTGCCTCCATCGATCTTATGTTCCGTCTCCAGCGCCTCCATGATCCCGCCTCCTTGTCTGGTATTTGATTTCCTTTTACAGGGAGTTGCAACAATCGCGCCGAATTTGGCAGTCCTCGGTCAAAAAATAGCAATCTTTGATATTTGAGGCGGTTGCGTTTCAGATGACAATCCAGGCCGGCGACGAACAAGGCCTGGGTATTAACGTGAAAATGCTAAATGACTCGAAGTGTTAAGAGGGCTTGAGGTCTTTGACGTTGATGTGAGATTGCCGGATTTTTTTCCAGATGGTGACGCGGCTGATTCCCAGAAGTTTGGCGGCCTCCCTCTGATTGCCGCCGGTCTTTTGCAGGGCATCGACGAGACGTTGCCGGTCGATTTGAGATTCCCGACGGCCCCGGACCGTTCCGGGACGGATGAGTTCCGCCGGCAAATCATAGAGTGTAATCCGTGGTCCGGCAGATGCGACGACGGCCCGTTCGATGACGTTTTGGAGTTCGCGGACGTTGCCGGGCCATGAATGATTCATGATTCGGTGAAGCGCGTTTTGCGCGATGCCGGATAGAGGTCTTTGATGCGTCTTCGAAAATTCGGATATGAAATGGT
>CAZHRJ010000069.1:0-16423 GCA_964534765.1 uncultured bacterium | reverse complement strand
GTCTCAACCCTCCGTCATCCTTCGGCATGGATTTCAAATCCTTGCCGGTGACCGCCCCCACCGGCCGATCACCGGCAAGGATTTGAAATCCATGCCGAAGGATGACGGAGGGTTGAGACCCCGCATCCAATCCGACCAGTCGTCTGCGAACCGGCCGGCGCTTAAGAGCCTCGGCCCCCCAAAAATCCTGCCCGCTCGTGACCGCGAAAGCCAGACCGCAGTCACAGGGACTCACCGACTCGTCCATATCGGACCCATACAAATGAAGGCCCGCTTCGAGTCTCAGCACATCCCGCGCACCCAATCCGCAGGGCGACACGCTACCAAGATTCACCAGCCAATTCCAGACTTTTTCCGCGGCCGACACCGGCAGGACGATCTCAAACCCGTCCTCTCCGGTATACCCCGTTCTGGAAATCCATACCGGTCCCACATCCCGCCAATCCAGATCGGCGCCTTCAAAAGAGGATAGATCGCTGATCGCCCGCCCGCCACGGATGGGACTGGCGACGCCGGACAGGATCCGCTCGGCATCCGGCCCCTGAAGGGCCAGCATCGCGGTTGTTGCGGTCAGGTCGGTCAGATGGCCGCCGTGATCGATGATCCATTGGTTGATTTTCTGATGGTTTCCCGCGTTGACGACGAGGAGGTACTGTTGATCGGGCCTGCGGAACACGATGATATCGTCGAGGATTCCCGCGTTGTCGTTCAGGATGACCGCGTATTTTCCCTTCCCCGGATCCAGGGCAGCGACGTCGCAGGTCAGGAGTTTCTGAAGGAACGCCGACGCATCGGCGGGAAACAGGAGCCGGGCCATGTGGGAGACGTCAAAGACTCCGGCGGCCGATCGAACGGCGGCCGACTCCTCATAGATTCCGGAGTATCGGATGGGCATGTCGTATCCGGCAAACGCCGCCATGTGGGCTCCCAGGGAGACATGCCGGTCATACAGCGCCGTCCGGCGAGCGGTCATTGGAACGACCCGAGAAGCCGCCGAAGGGCCTTGCGGACGAGAATCCGGATTTCCTCGCGGCACCGGCGGTAGGTCTCGACATCGCCGCCGACAGGATCGCGCACGTCGGGTCCGGGCTTGCGCGTGGCGTACTCGCGGAGAGTGAAAATCCGTTCGCGTCTGGCCGGGAAGAGCGCGAGGAGCAGCATGCGCTGGCTGTGTTCCATGGTGAGGATGAGATCCGCCCGGGCCACGTCCTCGGCGGCCAGCGGCGCGCTGGCGTGGTGGCTGAGATCAATGGCGATTTCCTCGCAGACATCGCAAGCCGTCGTGGACGCGCAGGACCCCTCGCGGGCCATGATCCCGCGCGAAAAGGACCCGGCATATTCGGCAAACGATACGATTTCCTTCCGCGCGATCGCCTCCGCCATGGGGCTGCGGCAGGTGTTTCCGGTGCAGACAAAGAGGATGCGAAGGGGTTCTACCAGAACTTCCGGCGGGATGGCGCCCTGGCGGATCACGCGGACTTCATCGCCGTCGATGGCGACGACCGAGGAGGCCACCTTGCAGGATCGCCGGTCATCCCGAATGGCGACATCGACCCCCTGAAGGATTTTGGGATCGATCTCGTCGAACTTGCCCACGGCGCCCTTGCCGGACCGGTTGGCGCTGGTGGAGACGATGGGGCCGGATATGGCGAGGAGGTCTCGTAATCGTTTGTGCGCGGGAATTCGGACGGCGATGGTTCCGTCGTCCGCGCAGAGAGTCCGGGCCAATTCTTTTTTGGCCGGGAGCGCGACCGTGAGCGCGCCGGGCCAGAATCGGGCCATGAGGATGCGGGCGCGCCGGGGGATGTCGACGGCGATTTTTTCGACATGCATCCGGGTGCCGCAGAGGATGGGAAATTTCTTATCGGGGCTGCGGCCTTTGAGGGTCATCATGACCTCAACGATCTCATCCCGCGGGATGCCGCCGATGCCGTAGACCGTGTCGGTCGGGAAGAGGATGAGTTTACGTTTTCGGATGGCGGAAAAGATGGGTTTGGGATTCGGCACCTCGTCCGATTCCCAGTCGAGCAGGATCGGTTCGGTCAAGCGCGGTTCCAGATTTTCAAGGCCTGCGCATAGAGGCGGCGCCTCGGCAGCGAAGTTTGACGCGCGGCGACTTTGACGGAATCGGACAGGGACAGGTTATCCTTGTGGAATTGACGCAGAAGATCCTCACCCTGACTTTGCCGCTCCAATTCTTCCGGCAGACTCACCGGGCCGCGGACCGGCTCCAGGAGGACGACGATTTCGCCTTTGAGGGCCCTGCCCCGTAGAGCCGCGATCAGATCCGGCAGGGTGCCCGAGACGATTTCCTCATGGAGTTTGGTCAGTTCCCTGCCCATGACGGCCCGCAGGGGAATGCCGCGGTCGGCGAAGGCTTCGAGAGACCGGAAGATGCGCGCCGGGTGATCGAAAAAGATGACGGCGGCGCCCTGGGACAATTCCCGCGCGGCATCGTCGATGCGGTTTCTTTTGGAGAGGAATCCGAAAAAGGTGACGCGATCACAAAAGTGCCCGGCGACCGACAGGATGGCCGCGACCGCGGACGCGCCGGGCACCGGGATGACGCGGATGCCAGATTCGTGGCAGCGGCGAACGAGCAGCGCCCCAGGATCGGACACCGCGGGCGTGCCGGACTCGGACACAAGCGCGGCTTCAAGTCCCTCCTTCAATTTCGGAATGAGGTGGTCGACCCGGGCCGACTCATTGCCCTTATAGAGGGAAAAAACCGGTTTTGCGGGAATGTCCAGCCTGACGGCGAGTTTCCGGTAGGAGCGGGTATCCTCGGCGATCACCGCCTGGACGCGTTTTAGGGTCGATACGCCGCGAAGAGTGATATCCTCCATATTTCCGATGGGCGTGGCCACGACGTAAAGGGCCAAAGAGTCACCTCACTTTGAATTTTGGACCGGATTCTGATTACCTGCGTTGAAGAGGGGCGTCAAGACGACAGACCACCACAGGGAGGAACCAAGCGAGATGAAAGTGGAGCAGACGTTTGCGATTGCGGGGACGATTCTGGCCGGGCTGGGCGTCATCACGGGCGCGTTCGGCGCGCACGGATTGAAACGGCACTTCGCGCTCTATCCGGAGATGCATCCGATTTACCACACAGCGGTCGAGTATCATCTGATCCACGCGCTGGGGCTGATCGGCGCCGCATACCTGTGCGGCCGGTGGCCCGGCGGCTGGATGACGGCGGGCGGCGCGCTGTTGGTTATCGGGATTATGATTTTTTCCGGGAGCCTGTACACGCTCAGCCTGACGAGGCAGAAGTGGCTGGGCGCCGTGACGCCGCTGGGCGGCATGGCGTTGATTCTCGGGTGGCTGAGTCTGGCCGTCGGTGTCTGGCGCGGCGGCCGGTAAGGCGTTAGCGGTTGGCGCGGAGTTTGGTCATGTCAAACAGGTGGGTGGCCTGCGGGCCGAGGAATCCCTCAAACCGTTCTTTTTTTCCGGATGACGGATTGACGGTCCAGCCGCGTTCGGCGATTTCAAAATAGGCGTAACTCCATCGGATTTTTTCTCCGTGCCTGAGCGAAAATGGGATCACAACGGATTCCGTGGACGACTGCCGCAGAACGCTTCCGGGCGCGCCCTCGATTTCTTTTTTCATGGGAATGCGCGCCCGGCGCATGGCATCAATCGTTTTGTCGATGGAGTCAAGCCGCGCAACGCCGTGAGAGTTCACCAGAGCCGTGAAATGGTTCACATCGTACCCGTTCAGAATCACCCACGCGCCGAACTGGCTTTCCCGATCCAACTCCTCGACCTCGGCGCGGGAAGGCCGGCGCCAGGGCAATTTCTGAAAAAAGGCGATCAATTGTTTCAAGATGGGGCCGGCCGTTTTTGATCCAGACCGGTCGAGCCGGTAGAGCCGCGAGAGGACGCGGTCCGGCAGGGGCGACCGGTGGGACGAGAGGACGCGATCGAGGATGGAGGCGGCCTTGGCCGACAATTCCCATCCCTTGAGTTCGGAGATGAACAATTTGGGGAAGAGGGGATTGGGATGGGCCAGATGAACGGAGCTTAAGTGTTTATCCGGGAACTCATAGCAGGCTTTCCGGGCAAATCCGAGGGCCATGAAAATTCCGGCCAGTGTGGATATCCCCGTCCCGGCCTTCTGGTGGGCGATGGTTCGAAAGGCGATGTGGTCATTGACAAAGGTCGCGCCGACTTTGGCGATGAGCGACTCGTACATCCGCACATATCGGACGCGCGACCGGTATCGAATCCAGAGATTGTCGAACAGCCGGAGAGCGAATTGTTCCCTGGGATTTGTAACGGGTATGTGCCGGTGCGGCGCCTGGAGGCTCACCGGCCGAGGACATCCTTCAAGGCATTCAGGCAGGACTCGACATGACCCGCGGACGCGGACTGTCCCATGAGGCCGATGCGCCAGATTTTTCCGGCAAGAGGACCGAGACCCGCGCCGATTTCGAGAGAGAAATCGGAGAGGAGGCGCGACCGGGACGCCGCGTCATCAACGCCGGCGGGTATCCGGACGGAATTGAGCTGAGGCAGCCGGTCCGGTTCAGGGACGATCAATGAGAGACCCAGGTGATCCAAACCGGCGCGGAGAGACTCATGCGCGCGGGAATGCCGGGCCCATGAATTTTCGAGGCCTTCCTCCTGGAGCATGAGGAGCGATTCGTGGAGACCGTAGAGGGCGTTGATGGGCGCGGTGTGATGGTACGCGCGTTTGGACTGCCCGCCCCAATAGGCGGTGACCAGCGACAGGTCGAGGAACCAGCTCTGGATTTTGGAAGACCGCCGTTTGACGACGCCAAAGGCGGCCTCGCTGAAGCTGACCGGCGAAAGGCCGGGCGTGCAGGAGAGGCATTTCTGGCTGCCGGAATAGACGGCGTCGATGCCCCATGCATCGACGCGCACGGGAATGCCGCCCAGGGAGGTGACCGTATCAACGATGGACAGCGCGTGATGGCGATGGGCGATGGCCGCGAGGGATTTGGCGTCGGACCGGGCGCCGGTGGAGGTTTCCGCGTGGACAAACGCGAGGAATTTGGCGTCCGGATTTTTCCGAAAGGCGTCTTCGACCTTGTCCGGATCGACCGCGCGACCCCAGTCGTCTTCGATCAGGACCGGAACTCCGCCGCAGCGCTCCACATTTTCCCTCATGCGGCCGCCAAAGACCCCATTCTGGCAGACGATCACCTTATCGCCCTTTTCAACGAGGTTGACGAAACAGCATTCCATCCCGGCCGATCCGGGCCCGGACACGACGAGGGTGACATCATTTTTTGTCTGAAACGCGTACTGGAGGAGGGATTTGATTTCGTCCATCATGCGAATGAATTCGGGGTCGAGATGGCCGATGGTGGGTCTGGCCATGGCGGCGAGGACCCTCGCCGACACGTCGGAGGGTCCCGGTCCCATGAGGATGCGTTTGGGCGGCGCGAACGATCGGATCATGGGCGGATATAAACATGGCGGGAGTGCGCGGGTCAACGACGGGATGAGTCCGGCGATGCGGCCGGCGTACCCTTCCGCCGGCGGCGGCGAAAAAATTTGGTTTGCCGCGAGAGGTATGTTTTAGTGTCGCTCATGAAAAGCAGATCGGAAATCACGCGAGAAATCACGCGAGAAATCACGCGCAGGGCCGAGCGCGGCGGATTGATCATCCGTGGGGACATTGCCGGTCCCTATGAAGATCTGTTCGGAGACCAGCCGGTCAATGGCCGCTCGATCAATGTTTCCGACCTGATCGTTTCTTTCACGAGAAAATTCCTCGGCGACTTTGCCGGCCTTCTGGCCGCGCGCCGGAAGTTTCTCTTGCGTGTCGCGGCGGGAAAGGCGCGCTACGGATTCACGCCCCCGGGCTCGGTAGTGGAAGACGCGGACGGAACCCGTCGAACGGCGGCTCAGATTCGGCGGGGCATGATCGATCATTTTCTCGGAAGAAATACGCCGCACCGCTGGAGCCTCAATCCAGCCACGCCCGTTGCGCCCGAGATCGTGCGGCCGGGTTTACAGGGAACCGGGCCGTTTGACGATCTGGGGATGGCCATGGGCGCGGTCAACACGGGCGCGACCGGCGCGACGTCCTGGATGGCGGACTGGGAAGACGCGGGCAACGACAAGGCGGACAAGCTCTACCGCGCGTGGCGGAACTTGAAGGAACTGCTGGCCGGAACATGGGACGCACGCGTGTACCATCATCCGGACAAAAACAAGGACTATTCGATCCGGGTGGGCCGCCCGGAGTGGCCGGTGATTTTCCACCGCGTCCCGGGCATCCATTTGAGAAACCGCCAGATGGCGCTGGCGCGCGCGGATTCCGGCGACGCCGGCATTCCCGCCATGATCCCCGCCCTGATCATTCATACGCTGAACAATTTCGACGCTCAGAAAAATCGCGACTCCGGCATATATTTCTATGTGCCGAAGATCGAGACTCCCGCCGAGGCGCTGCTGGTCGCGCGGCTTCTGGCATCCCTCGAAGAGACGATCGGCGTTCCGCGCGGGACGATCAAAATCGAAATGCTCAACGAGCGCGCGCGATACGCGGCCAACCAGGAACTCATCATGTGGGTCCTCCGGGATTGGCTCGTCGGGCCGAACGTCGGCCGGTGGGATTACATCAACAGCCGGATCGAAATGCTCAAGGACCGGCCCGCGGGCGTCTTCCCGGATCCCCATACCGTCGGCATGACCGATCCGAGCATGACGGAATACACGCGCCGCAATGCCCTCCTCACGGCGCTCGTCGGCGGATTTCCCATCGGCGGCATGTCCGCCGTCATGAAAAGTCCGCGAGCGCCGCGCGACGTCAACGAAAAAGCGGTGCGGTCGATCTGGTTCGACAAGCTGCGCGAGCGTCTCACGGGTCTCATGGTCATCGACGGAAAATCCTGCGATCTATACCGGCAAAGCTGGGTGGCGACGACCGAAGAGGAATATGTCCGCGCCGGCTCGGAACCGCTGCAGGCGCCGCCGGACGGCCTTCAGGCGCTGGCCGACCGATTGACGGGCGAGGAACGATCGAAGCTCTCCGCGCTCGGCCTTCTGGATAGATCCGGCCGGCCCAGTCCGGCAATTGTTTCCGTGAAGGATCTTGATCCCGGTCGGCTCTATTCCAGGCAGTCCTGGGCCCGTCTCTTTCGCCGGCCGACAGGTCCGATCACGGAGCGGGGTCTGCGGTACGCGATCTACATGTCATCGGAGTACATGTTTCAGCAGCTCAACGGCAACAACGCGGCGGCGATCGACGATTATTTGAGCGGCACGCGGCTGATGAATGATTTTGCGACCTATGAAATATTCTGGCACTGGCTCTGGACCGCGCTGCATCATCAGTCGCGGCTGACCGAGCGTGGGGAGATCACGAAAAAGGGCGACCGGGTTACGCGCAAGCTCATCGAGTATTTGCTGGACGAGAGGGACGAGGCCGTTCGGTATTACTTCGCGAATCAGGACCGGGATGGGATCCGGAGCCGGTTTGACCGGCAACTGGCGCCGGTGACAATGGCGATTCTCCGGCGGCAGCTTCTGCATCCGCGGTGGATCATGTATGGTTCGCGGGTATTGTTGTCGATCATTGAATCGCCGGACTCGGAGCGCGACAGGATACTGGACGGGATTTTTTCCGTTTCGCGCACGGGGAATCGGGTTGGAAACGCCGCCGAATACGTATACGATATTTTCCCGGCGGGCCGGAAAACGAAAAAACGAAAGGGGACACGACCCCATGTCACGAGAGCTTAGCCGGGCGGCCCGGCGGGAGCGGGACGAATTCCGGAAGGAAGTCCAGAGCGTCAAGAAGTGGATATCGCAGCCGCGGTTCAAACACACGACCCGATACTGGACCGCGGAGGATCTCGTCCGCGTCCGGGCACGGATCCGCAACAAGTTCACGTTCACGGATGAGATGGCCGGAAAATTCTGGCGGCGACTCCAGAAACTCAAATCCAACTCGCGGGCGGGAAAACGCCCGAACCACATGGCCACCGGCGGCGTCATTGACGGCGCGCAGGCTTCCGTCCTCGCGATGCTCGGCTACGACGCGCTCTATGTCAGCGGCTGGCAGGCATCCCTCCTTCACTATTCCACCGGCCGCACCGGGCCGGACCTGGCGAAATATCCATACGACACGGTTCCGAAAGTGGTTGACCGGATCACGCGGGCCCAGCGGTGGTACGACGCGCGGCAGAGGGAGGAGCGCAGCCGCCTGACGGCCGACCAGATGGCCCGGACGCCGGCGGTGGATTATTTCCTGCCGATTTTTGCCGACGGGGACACAGGCCACGAGGCGGTGACGGAGCTGATGGATCTCTTCGTCGAATCCGGCGCGGCGGCCGTGCATATCGAGGATCAGGCGCACGGCAAAAAAAAATGCGGGCACATGGCCGGCAAAGTTCTCGTCCCCACTCAGGAGCACACCCTGCGGCTGCTCGAGGCGCGCGCCGCCGCGGACCTCTACGGATCCGAACTGTTGCTGGTGGCGCGAACGGATTCGGAAGCGGCGAAACTTCTGACGTCGGACGTCGACCCGCGGGACCACTGGTTCATTCTCGGCACGACAAAAGACGAAATCCCGGCGCTGGCAAAAATCGTCGGCATGGCCTGGGACCGGACCAACCGGAAAGAAAATGAATCGCGGGTTAAAAAACTGGAAAAAAACTGGCCTACCTTCGCCTTCGGTATCCGGCGGGTCTGGGCGCATTCCGACCGGGCCGACAACAAGGGGTCAAAGGACATGATCGAAGTTCTGACGACCGAATGGAACCGTCAGGCGGGGTTGAAAACGTACTACGACGCCGTCCGGGACGCGATCGATTCCTTGAGCGCCTCCCAGTCTCAAAAAGTCAGGATGAAAACCCGTTGGGCGGAGGAAAACCACCCCTACAAAGGGTTGTCTCTTCGCGAGCAGGTGGAGCTGGCGCAGAAATTGGGTATCCGGGTGGACTGGAACAAACACAAGCCAAAGGTTTTCGAGGGATATTTCCAGATCAAGGCCTGCGTGGAGGCGGCGATTTGCCGCGCGCGCGCATTTGCGCCGTTCGCGGATATTCTGTGGATGGAGCAGGAAAAGCCGAGCCTCCGCGAGGCCGCCGCATTCGCCGAGGGCGTTCTTCAAAAATTCCCGCACGCACTGCTCGCGGCCAACAACTCGCCCTCCTTCAACTGGGACAATCCGGACCTCCACAAAGGACTGTCCCGCGCGAAAATCGACGCGAAACACCGCGCGCACCAGGACAGGCAGGGCCGGATGGGATATGTGTTCCAGTTCGTCACGCTGATGGGCAGCCATCAGGAGCTGCTCGCGACCCACATTCTGGGCCGGTCGTTCCGTGAGGAGGGGATGCTGGCCTATGTTCGGGATGTGCAGCGCCGGGAAAAAGAGACGGGCGCGCCCTTCCTGAAGCACCAGTGGTTTGCCGGGTCGGGCCTGCGGGAATCGGTCGAACGGCTGATCTACGGTGGCGCGTCGGCCACGGGGATCGGCGGAAAAGGATTGACCGAGAAACAATTCGACCTCAAACGATAGAGACTATCAGCGGAACATGAATCGGGAGTTGGCCGGGCGCTGTGCCGCGCTGATTCACGAAGCCTTTGACGCGTACCATCGGATGTTTCAGCAGATCACGCTGGGCGCCAAATCACGGTTTGAAAAACGGGACTGGCCCGGCGCGCAGGAGGACGCGGTGCGGCGGCTGGATCTCTACAAGAATTCCGTGGACCGGGTAACGGCCGAAATGCGTCAGTCTCACGCAGAACTCGCGCATGACCGCGGGTTCTGGGTGGAGGTTCGGGACAGGTATTCGACTGTGATTCAATCCCGAAGCGACGTGGAGCTGTGCCACACCTTTTTCAACTCCGTATGCCGCCGGATGATGGACACGGTGGGCGTGGACCCGGAAGTGGAGTTCTTAGAGGAGCATTTTGAGGAGCGCAGGTCGGCGAACCCGGACAATCCGATCTATCAGACCTATGCCGGCATCCCGTCGAGCGAGGATTGGATACGCGGGATTTTGCGGCAAAAGGCATTTGACGTCGCCTATGAAGATATGGAGCGGGACGTCAAGCGGGTGGCGGACCGGATCGACGCCCATCTGGGCCGGCGGGACCGGGGCGATGGCGCGGCCATGCCGGCGGTGGACGTGATGCGGCCGGTATTTTACCGGAATCGCGGCGCCTATATCCTCGGCCGTATCCATGCCCCTTCCGGGCCGATCCCTCTGGTCCTTGCGATTCTGAATGCCGACCGGGGCGTGTTCGTGGACGCGGTTTTACTCACCCAGGACGAGGCGAGCATCGTCTTCAGTTTTACGCGGTCGTATTTCCAGGTCGACGCGCCAATCCCACACGAGGTGATTCAGTTCTTAAAGACGCTGATGCCGCTGAAGCCCGTTGCGGAGTTGTACACGGCGATCGGGTACAACAAATTCGGCAAGACCGAGCTGTATCGGGACCTGCTGCGGCATTTTGACGCATCGGATGACCGGTTCGAGCCGGCGCCGGGGGAAAAAGGGATGGTGATGGTGGTTTTCACTCTTCACGCCTACGACGTTGTCTTCAAAATCATCAAGGACCGATTCAGCTACGCGAAACGAACAACGAAGCAGCAGGTCAAAGAACGGTATGCGCTGGTATTCAAACACGACAGGGCCGGCCGGCTCATCGACGCGCAGGAATTCGAGAACCTGGTATTTCAGAGGGGGCTGTTCGCCCCTGAACTTCTGGCGGAGCTTCTCGACCTGGCTCCCGGCACCGTGAGGGCCGCGGGCCGGGAGGTTGTGATCGAGCACGCGTACGTGGAGCGGCGGGTGACGCCGCTGAACCTGTATCTTTGTCAGGCGGGCGAGAAGGACGCGCGGGATGCGGTGGTGGACCTGGGATTCGCGATCAAGGATTTAGCCGGCGCGAACATTTTTCCGGGTGACGTGCTGCTTAAAAATTTCGGTGTCACCCGGCACGGCCGGGTGGTTTTTTATGATTATGATGAATTATGCCTCTTGACCGACTGCCATTTTCGGGAGATTCCGGAGGCCGCGGACGAGATGGACGAGATGTCGGCGGAACCGTGGTTTTTCGTGAAGGAGCGGGACGTTTTTCCGGAGGAATTCGGTCGATTTCTCGGCCTTGACGGGCCTCTTCGGAGCGCATTCGATAGCTGGCACCGGGACCTGTTCACGCTGGAGTTTTGGCGGAAAATGCAGGACCGCATCCGATCGGGCTATGTCGCCGACTTTTTCCCCTACAAGCAGGTCAGACGACTGAAAAGGATTGACGAAAATCAGAATTTGAGGTGGTCTGTGGGGCTCGCGGGGCCGCCTGCCGCATGGCCGGCGCGGCCCGTTATCGTGGTAGGTCAGTCGGACCGAAGGAGGTACACCCATTTGCCGATCCAGAGCGATACGCCGGCGCCGGAACTCAAAGACGAATACCGGTCGATCCTTGACGGCATAGAAAAACTGCCCACCCTGCCCGCCGTGGTGAACCGTCTTCTGACGATGATCGAAAGTCCCAAGACCTCTGCGGAAGACGTCAACCGGATCATCCGGATGGATCAGGCCCTGACGGTGCGCGTGTTGAAGATCGTGAATTCGGCATTTTATGGATTTCCGCGGCAGGTATCGACCGTGACGCAGGCGGTGGTGATCCTGGGATTCAATGCCGTGAAGAGTCTGGCCCTTTCGGCGTCGGTGATCCGCATATTTGAAAACAAGTCTACCGAGGATTTTGACATTCGGGCTTTCTGGGATCATTCGATTTGCACCGGAGTGATGGCCGACATGGCGGGCCGGCGGGTGAATTATCCATTGCCGGAGGAGTGTCTGATCGCGGGGATTTTGCACGGGATGGGCAAGCTGGTATTTGACCAGTTTTTCCACGACGAATTCATCCAGGCGGTCAAGCGGGCGCGGAAGGAAAGAAAGGCGTTGCAGGTGATGGAGCGCGATATTTTCGGCGTGGATCACTGCCAGATCGGCGTTTATCTGGCAACCCGCTGGAAGCTGCCCGTCCATCTGGTCGAGGCGATCCGCTACTATCCGACGCCGGCCCTGGCGGTATTGAATGCGCCGCTGGTTTCGCTGGTGAATGTGGGCAATTTTCTGGCGCGAAAACAAAAATACGGCGACCCCGGCGACTCGGTCAACCCGTCGGTGAGTGAGGACGCGTGCAAGGCCCTGAGGTTGACCCGGACGGAGATCAACCAGATGCTGGCATCCGCGGACGAGGAGATGGACAAGGTCGACGATCTGCTGGATCATCTGCAGGACTAGCCGCAGGACTAGCCGCAGGACTAGCCGCAGGACTAGCCGCAGGACTAGCCGTAGGACTAGCCATAGGACTAGCCGCGGGACTATAGCCGCCCCCCTTTTTTCTCGCCGGCCGACAGTACTCCGATGGGTTCCAGCACGCTTTTTCTCATGGACTCCGGAGGGTGGGAGGACGATATATATACATAGAGTGGGTGTGGGGAAATGATGGGAGGTCGATGACGGGTGTTGAGATGGATGAAGTCAAGGGCCGGGTGCGGCATGGTTGCGGTGTTACTGATCACGACCGTGGTCCATGCCGCCGGCCGGATCAGTCCCCGGGAGTTCAATTCAGGCGTATCGCTGTTTAAGCGGGGCGAATACGAGCTGGCGTCGGACATATTCAAGAAGATCTTGGATGAAAGTCCGGATGCCGAGCGAATCGACGAAGTCCAATACTGGTATGCGGAGACCCAGGAGCGGCTGAAGGCCTACGACCGCGCGCTGGAATACTACAAGAAAATCGTGAGCGACCACCCCCAATCCAAATTTCTGCCGAGGGCGCTGTTTGGCGCAGGGTTCGCCGCCTACCGGCAGGCGCGGTATCAAGAGGCGGCCGGGTTTTTCAGTGAGGCGGCGAAAAAAGGGGACGAGACGATTATCGGCGAGAGTCTGATCATGGCGGCGTACTCGTACACACAGCTTAAGCAATCGGCCCCCGCCGAGGAAGTTCTGAGGGACCTGCTGGGCCGGGCGAAAATAGAGGAGAAGTACAGGCTGGATGCCCGGTTTGAGCTGGGCCGGCTGCTCATCCAGCAAAGTCAGGACACTCCGGCATATGAGATGCTTAGTCCCGTCACCGAAAATCGGGATCACGCGCGCCAGGCGGACGCGATGCTGGCGATCGGGGACATGATGTATGAGCGGGGGCGGTTTCGGGAGAGTTTAAAGTGGTACGAGAAGGTATTGACGAACGAGAAGTCGACCGCGGACATGAAATCCCGGGCGATCTGGAACGCCGCATGGTCGGAACTCACGCTGGGCAACGACGACGGCGCCGAAAAAAAATTCAAGTCAGTGGTCGAAATGGAGAGCGTCTCGCCCGAGATCAAGGGTGACGCGTGGCTTCGGCTGGCCGTCCTCAGCCGCCGCGGCGGCAAGGAGGGCACGGCCGAATGGCGGGCCGCGAGGGCGGTGGAGATCGCGGAGACGGCGAATCTTCCGCGGCTTCTGGACGACGCGTACCTCTTCATGGCCGAGAGCGCCTATTTGAAGAGCCGGCATGACACGGCACTGGAGGTTCTCGGCCGGATTCGCCAGACAGCGTCGTACCCCTATCTTCAATTGAATGGGCAGGTTTACTTTGACAGCCGCCGATACGGGGACGCGCAGGGATTTTTTGAAAAGGCGGTCGATGCCGCGCCGGACGCATCCGCGCGGAACCTGTCGTTGTTTGATCTGTCGCAGACTCTCTTCAATCTGAAATCCTACGATCCCGCGATTGCGTCGGCCGGAAAAATTCAAAATCCGAATCCGGCCCTGGCCACGAAGCTGGACGAGCTCTACGCCAAAGTCTACATGGAGACCGGAAAATTCAAGGAAGCGGCGGAGAAATACGCGGCGGTGGGCCTGCGGCGCAGGGAGGACACCGTGGCGGCCACGGAAGCGGTCTATTTCACGGCGCTGGCTTACCACCGCGGGGGCATGAACGACGAGGCCAGAAAAACTCTGGAACGCATGTTCGCGTCGAACCCGCCGACCAGTTCGCATCGAGCGGGAGCGGCGGTGCTCCTGGGGGACATCCTCTCGAAGCTCGGCAGGCCGGAGGGACTCAAGTGGTATCGTCAGGCGGCGGACGAATCCCAGGAGGCGGATGTGGTGTATCTGGCGTACACACATTTCATCGAGCACCTGATCAAGACCGGCCGCAAGGATGCGGCCGATACCGAAGGCCGGCTGGAGGCGGTGACGGTGGCGGAGGAATTCGCCGGCCGATTGAGCGAGGGCCGGACCTATCTTTTCATTGTTGAATCCCTCTACGGCGCGAGACAGTACGCGGACGTGTTGCGATATGCGCGAAAGGCCGTATCGGCTCTGTCGAAAGACGACACGGCTCAGGCGAAGGCGATCTACTACGACATGGCGGTGAATTTCGAGTTGAAGAAATTCAAGGCGGCCGCGGAGTCGTTCGAGCGGCTGGCGAAATTCATGGAGGGCCGGGGGGCGTCGGACCCGATGGCGGAGGAAGTGGTGTTCTGGAACTGCCGGCTGGCCCCGCAGCTTGGCGCGGCCGCGGCCTCGCGATCGGCCTATTCGGGATATCTCGAAAAGTTCCCGGCCGGAAAATACGTGGCGGAGGCAAAATTCGCTCTGGGACTCCTCGCCTTTGACGCGGGCGAACTGGACCTCTCTGAAAAATCGTTCCTGGAAGTCTTGGGCGGCCGGTCGGCCGAAGCGGCGGTGGCCGAGAGCAACGAGATCTACGCGAACACCGTCTACAATCTGGCCTCGGTGAAGATCGCCAAAAAGGACTACGCCGGCGCCAAGGGCCTTTTGGCGGCCCTTGAAAAAAATCCCTCGATATCGGGCGAGGCTGGGTACCGGTACAAGCGGGGATACGTGGACATGCAGCAGGGCCAGGACAAGACGGCGGAGGCATGGTTTGGCGGAATTCTGCGGGACACGGACGCGTCGCGGACGCGCGCGACGGTGGACAAAACCCTCTTGACTCTGTCCGATCTCTATTACCGGTCCGATCGAGCCGCCGATCTTTTCCGGCTGATCGAAACGCAAATCCAGGATGTTCAGGATCCGGAAGCGCGGGCGCATGTCTATTTCCTGGGGGCGATGGTGCATTTCAACAAGGAGCAATTCGACAGCGCGGCCCCGATGTTCGGGCTGGTGAAAAATACGCCCGACAGCGCGCTTCAGGCCGAGGCGGGACTCAAATTCGCCGACTGCCACTACAATCTCAAAAATTTCCGAAAGGCGCTGAGCGGGTACGAGGCGGTCGAAAAAAAATATGGCGGGACGCGGTGGGCTCACGAAGCGGCGTTTGCGCGGGGTCTCTGCAAGATCAAGCTGAATCTGCAGGCTGAGGCGGCGGCGGACTATGAGGAATTTCTGAAGGCGAATCCGGCATCGGCCATGTCGCACTCCGTGGCGTTGGAGGCGGCGAAGGTCTACACGTCTCTTGGACAGAACGACAAGGCATTGGAGAAAATCTCCTTCGTCGAGAATTCCAAGGAAGGGGCGTTCAAGCAGGAGGCGTCGCTGTTGCGAGTGAAGCTGGCGGAGCGGAAAAACGACGTGGAGGAGATTTACCGGGAGGCGGCGCGGCATGTGAAGGATTTCGGAGCGGAGGGGGATGTTCTGCTGGTTGCGGTCCAGGCCGCGGTTGCGGGAGGAAAATATGATGAGACACTGAAGCTCATGGACGGAGTTCAGACGGACAAATTCAAACCGGAGATTTCCGCGCGGCTCGATTTTTACAAGGCCGAGAGCCTGCGTCTTCAGGGCAAGCCGGTCGCGGAGGAGATATACCAGCGGCTGGTCGGCGCGGCCGATTCCGAAGTTCGGCTGTCGGCGGGATACCGCTACGCGGGCGCGCTGGTTTCACGGGGCCAGGGCGCGCAGGGGATGGAGGTATTGAAACCGGTATTACAGGAGGCAACGACGTTCAAGTTCTACGAAGAATCAATTCTATTCGGCGTGACCGCGGCGAAAAACTCGAATCTGAACGCGCAGGCCGTGTGGATTTTCGAAACCTTCGGCGACCGGCTCACGGCCATTCGCGACCGGGCGATGGCGGCGGAGGCGTATTATTCCGCGTGTCTGGCGTTGAACGAGAGGGAGAAATCGATCAAGGCGATTGATCGGCTGATGAAGCTGGATCCGGCGCCGCGGCGCCGCGCGGAGCTGAGGCTGTCCACGGCCAGCCTTCTTGAGGATCTGGGCCGGTTGGACCAGGCGATTGCCCGGTACGATGCCCTGGGCACTGACGCCGATGCCGATACGGATCTGCGGGAGCAGGCCTTTGACCGGCGGATTCAGCTGGAGATCAACCGGGGCGCCGCCGGCCGGGCCTATCTGATGACGTATTTATCCGGCGAGCCGGACGCCAAGAGGGGATCGATCGTGTCGGAAAAACTTCTGGCGGACGCCGTAACGGATAAGCGGCACAGGGATGTCGTGCGGATTGT
>CAZHRJ010000068.1:7759-16440 GCA_964534765.1 uncultured bacterium | reverse complement strand
CGATATCATGCCTAGTCTCGTGGGCTCGGAGATGTGTATAAGAGACAGACATATCCCTCCAGAACCACAAACTCTCCCTCCTCATCGATTTCGCCGATACCCAGGCGCCCGCCGATTCCCTGGTGGTCGCGGAGGATCAGTGGAGCATGATCTCCCTGCCGTTTGCTCTCCACCGATTTTCCTACACTCAGGCTGATCTCATCAGCGCACTCAGCTCATTCGGCGTCACCTCATCCGCGTCACTGATCGTCCGCTGGAATCCGCAGATCTCCGCCGCGGAGGAGGACAACATCCTGCAAAAATACAGTCAGCTCGGCCAGACGTCGGCCCTCTCAGCCGGATTTGGATACTGGGCCAAACTGCCCGCGGCCTTTTCCAAGACCCTGCAGGAAACCGTGTATACCTCGACGCTGAGCGACACCATTCGATACGATACCGTCCAGGTCCCGCTCTTTTCCGGGTGGAATCAGATCGGCAATCCGTTTCAATTTGAAATTCAGATCAAGGATCTCAAATTCGTTTCGACCGCCGGAAGTACGACCGCCTACTCCGGCGCGGCGTCCGCGGGTCTGCTGCGGGACGGCGAGTTGTACTGGTATAGACCGGGCAGCGGATACGTTCACGGCCCGGCGCTGGCGGGCGCCACGGTGACTCTTCCAACCCTGGAACCGTACCGGGGATACTGGCTATACGCGAATCAGACCTGCACGATGCTGATTCCGCCCTATCCATCCGCGCTTCAATTCGGCGCGGGGTTTTCCGCGCCGCGGTCGGCTCCCGCGGCGTTATCAGGGCGCGACTGGGCCGTCCGGTTTGTGATCCGAAACAGCCGGGGCGATGTGGACGGGCAAACCTACGCCGGCGTGTCGGCGCGGCCGGCGCGAGTTTACAAAGCGCCGTCGCCGCCGAGCGGCATCTGGGTGGGAATTGAAGAGAGCGGTGAGCATTTCAGCGCGAGATACCTGCTGACGGGTGAGACGGTCGACTTGCGATTAAAGATCGGCACGGACGTGCCCGGGCCGGTCACGATCAAGATTGAAGACATCGAATCGGTACCCGCCGAAGTGGGACTGACTCTGACCGATCTGGCCGCGGGGGCCGGAATGGATCTTCGGCAGTCCAACACATACGACTATCATCCGGCCGAGGGGGAATTCCGGTCGTTTCAATTTTCCGCCGGCGCCGGTCGGGCCGCATCCCGGGCCGCTTATCCCGCCGCCTGCCTGATTGGCCGTCATGCGCGAGCGGTTGCTTTTGCGTCGGCGCTACGGTCGATCCGGGACTGGATGCTCGACGGCCGATCCGGCCGGGTTCTGACCGGGTGGTACTACCAGTGGGCCGCTCCATGATCATCGCGCGACTGATTTTGATCCTGATACTGACCGGGTGGATGGGATCGTGGCCCGGGTCGCGGGCGTTCGCGATCATGAGCGCCGAGGACCGTCGCCGTGACCGGGCGGATTCGATGGAGGATCTGAAATACTCCGAGGGATCGCCAACGCAGCCCGGGATATGGCGCCGCGGATGGCTGGTCGATTACGGATCGAACCTGTCCCTTTCTTACACCGCCTCGGAAAATGAGGATCGGCAGGACACGGTCCAGGACTCGCTGGATCACTCTTGGGCGCAGGAAATCCGTCTCTACGGACTTGCTCAAAATCGCGCGGCCTCGTCAAAATTCTACGCCCGCGCCGCCGCCCGGTTTCTCGAAAACCGCGGCATCTCCCATGCCATCAAACGACGCGACGTGGACGGCCCTCACGTGGAGCTGCTTTACTGGGAACAGCAGTTTCGCGTCCCCGCGCGACATAGGCTCCGGCTGGGCCGGCAGTTTGTTGCCCTCGGCCGCGGCCTGGCCTTTGGCCTCACGGTCGACGGGATGCACTGGGAAGTTGATCAAGGGCGCTGGAACCTCCGAACAATTCTGGTCCGGCAAAATCCGGGGGACGACAACATCGATCTTCTCTCCCCCGGATCGGGCCGGACGAAACGGCGATTCGCGGGTCTGGAGGGCCGGTACCGGCTAAATCCCCAGGAATCGGTGTGGCTGTTCGCCCTGATGAACAAGGACCGGAATGTCGGTGAAACGGTCGCGGGCCAAAAATATCAGCTGGATTCCCGATACTACGGTCTGGGCCTCGAATTCACCCCGATATCCAGATGGATGGTCTGGGGCGAGCTGGTCGTCGAGACGGGGAAGACCTATCCGCATCTGGGAACGGCATCCAAGGTGAGCGTCTATGCCACGGCGTTTGATCTGGGCGCGCGATTCTTTTTTGGCGGCAGCCTGTCGCCGACCCTCTACGCCGAGCTGGCCGGCGCGTCGGGTGACAAGGACCGGCAGGGGAACGTTTATTCATCGAGCGGCGGATCGACTGCCGGCCGGGACACGGTGTTTCGGGGATTCGGGGGTCTCAGTTTCGGGTCGGCTCTGGCGCCGACATTCGCGAACCTACACGCGTATAAATTCGGGGCAAGCGTGAAACCTCTGGCGCGAAGCCGCTTTAGAATGCTGACCGACCTGACCGTTCAGAGTACCCTGTATCATTATCTCGCGGAGGACGAAGCCGGACCGACATCGGATCCGGTCTACAACGTCGCGCCGGCTGGACTGGGCGACAACATCGGGCGGGAATACGATTTCCAGATTTCCTGGAAAGCCAAATTGGATTTTCGGACCGTTGTCCAATACGGCGTCTTCATTCCCGGACCCGCCTACGGCGCGAACCGCAGCCGTGAGGACCATTTCAAATTGAAAATGGCGTTTGATCTGTGACCGCCCGGATTGGAATGTGTCTTCTGATCGTCGCCGCACTGGCCATCGAATCTTCGGCGGGGTGGTGGAAAAATAAGGACGATCCGAGCTGGACACCACCGGCGCAGTCAGGCGATGCGAGGAAAAAGCCTCCGGAGGAACCCTACGATCGGCCGATACGTGCCCGGCCATCCGCGGCGAGTCCCGCTGTTGGCGCGCTTCGCGCGCCGGCCGCCCCGGATAAAAAATGGGATGTCGCATCCGACGATCCATTCCTGTTTTACCGGACTCTAATGGAGAAACGCATCGCCACAATGGAAGATCTTGTTTCCTGCGCCGCCCGATTCGACCGGCCTGCGGCGGAGCCGTCCGGCTTTGATCGAACGATTGATTTCCTGAATACCGTCGGCTGGTCGATCGGTCGCGGGTCAATTGGCGACCGGCAGGCCCCGGTGACCAAAGGCGCGGCCGCGCGCTTGTTCCTCTCACGGATGGGCCGGTCGGAAAGCCTCGCCCGGGCGATTTTTCCATCGAGCCTGCGTTACGCCTTCCGGGAAGCGGTTCAGCTTGGGCTATTCCCGGGCCGGGATCACCATCCCAACGATATCCTGAGCGGCTCGGATCTGTTCGCCTTCTTTTCAACCATGGTGAACCGATCCATTCCGGATGATCGCGCGCCGTCAAAAGGCCGCCCGGCATCTTCGGTGAGGAACATGAAAAATCGGGACCGGCAGCCGCCGGCGATGGAGTTTCCCGCCTCCGGCCGACTGCGAATCGTCCGGGGTGGAGTCCACCTCTTCAAAGACGGTCGATGGCGGGCGGTCGAGCCGGGGGATGGAGAAGTGACCGTTGAGCGAGGGGATGAGGTTGCGGTTGATATCGACGGCCGTGCCCGGATGGAGTTTGCGAGCCATACGGTGGAAGTTTTCCCGCTGACTCAAGTGACACTTACTCAGGCAAAAATGGGAAACAACCGCTGGTCATTTGAATACGATCTCCATTTCGGCCGCGTTGAAGTCGATGTCCGGCAGTCGCCGGGCCGGATTGTACAGTGCTGGGTCGTCACGCCCGCCGTGATCAGCGGCATTACCGGGTCGGTCCTCGACGCGGGACATATCCCGGGGTTTGGCTCGGTCATGCGGATGTCGGAAGGCCATGGTTTTGTTGTGCCGTTTGATCCCGGCCGACTTTCTCCGGAGGTGAAGCCGGTCCCAAGCGGCGGGTCGGCCGGCGGTGCATCGGTGATGGAGCAGTTCATCCGCTCCGCGGGCGACCGGTGGATCGACGCGGCGGTTCAGATCGGGCAGGGCGAATCCCTGGCGGTGCCGGAGGCCGGCCGATGGGCCGCGCGGCAAAGTCCGGGAGAATTTTTAAGAACCCGGTCCGTGACCGACATCGTTCCCGTCGGCACGCCCCTGGAGGAGGCCGACTTGGCAAGGCTCGCTCCGGAAGCGCTGGACGAACCGCCGCAGGAAATCGGCAGAAGTGAGCAGGAAAAAGAAACATTTCGATCGAATACCGCGGCGGCCACGGCGAGCGCCTCAGAGAGTTTCGTCTCCAGCCGCCGCCCGCCGCTGCCGCCGTGATGGTTTGAGGCAACAGGGATAAGACGAGGCCTATTTACTCCTCAAATTCAACATCGAGTTTCTGCTCGAAAAATTGTGAGGCGGCTTGCCCGAGGGGCAATGGCTGTCCTTGCCATCCTTCTGTTTCCGGTCTATACTTTCGCTATGGGACTGACATACGTCGAGGCCAAAATAAGGCCGGTTTCAAATGGCGGGGGGGCGAGGACGGTTCGGTTTTTGGTTGACACCGGCGCAACAGATTCCCTCCTTCCGGCATCGCATCTTCGTGAGATGGGGGTTTCCCCTATAGGCCAAAAGCGATATGAACTGGCTGATGGCACCGTTCATGAGTATTCCTTCGGATTCGCGGCCTTTGACCTCATGGGCGTTCAGGCCGTCGGCAGCGTTATTTTTGGACCAGAGGGAAGCGAACCCATTCTAGGTGTTACTATTTTGGAATCGGCAGGCTTTTCCGTTGATACCGCCAACCTCGTCTTGAAGAAACTTCCTGCCGTCCCGTTAAAATAGAGTCCATCTTCAAGTCAATCCACGATGGCTTGGTCTGCCAATTGGGCGCCGTCGAGATCAAAGTGCAGGTGCCTAACCTTGTAAACTGGACCTTTGCAAAAATCGATTTACGGCATGAAATTCATGCCATACCCGGGAGAATATTTGAGAACCCGGTCCGTGACCGACATCGTCCCCGCCGCTGCCGCCGTGATTATCCATAGGTGGGAAAAAAATGGGGCCCAATTCCGATGGCTGGAACCAGGCCCCTGGGCGCTTAGAGGGTTGGTATCTGTTTCTTGATGTAATCCTACCGCACCTTTTCAATTTCGCAAGGAAAAATGTTGTGATCTTGATCACAATGGCCAATTTTCATAACACCTCTCAGTTTAATTGGTTATGAGAATTTCATGGAATCGAGGTTAGGGGTTTTTTGAGTTCTTGTGAGTGAGCTGTTTTTGACCTTGACGGCCAGGGGAGTCTCACGTAGATTGGCGAAACTTTTTTTGAGAAAAGGAGAACCGAATGGGGAAGAAATACGTTTACTTTTTTGGAGGCAAACGCGCGGATGGCGCGGCGAAGATGAAGAATCTTCTGGGCGGCAAGGGCGCGAACTTGGCGGAGATGGTCAATATCGGGATTCCGGTGCCGGCGGGATTCACGATCACCACGGAAGTGTGCACCTACTATTCCGCCGGCAAGCAGAGTTATCCGAAACAACTGGCTAGAGAGGTTCAGGAATCGCTTCGCAAGATCGAGCGGCTGATGGGAGCGGTGTTTGGCGACGCGAAAAATCCCCTCCTGGTATCCGTGCGGTCCGGAGCCCGGGCGTCGATGCCGGGGATGATGGACACCGTTCTGAATCTCGGATTGAATGACATCACCGTACAGGGCCTGATCCAGAAATCCGGCAACGAGCGGTTCGCCTTCGATTCATACCGGCGGTTTGTCCAGATGTTTTCGGATGTGGTATTCGAAGTGGGGAAACAAAAATTTGAGCATGAGATCGAGGCGATGAAGAAACGGCGGAAAGTGACGATGGACGTGGAGCTGACGGCCGCGGATCTGCGCGAGCTGGTGGCGACGTTCAAGGAGATATTTCGAAAACACGTCGGAAAACCCTTTCCCCAGGATCCGCAACAGCAGCTATGGGCGGCGGTCGGCGCGGTGTTCCGGTCCTGGAATAACGCCCGCGCGGTCACCTACCGGCGGCTCAATAAAATCCCGGACGACTGGGGAACGGCGGTCAATGTCCAGGCAATGGTGTTCGGCAACATGGGCGACACTTCGGGCACCGGAGTGGCCTTTACGCGCAATCCCAACACCGGCGAGAAGATCTTTTACGGCGAGTTTCTGGTCAACGCCCAGGGCGAGGACGTGGTCGCCGGCATCCGGACGCCGCGGCCGGTTTCCGAAATGAAACAGGCTCTCCCGGCCGCATACCGGGATCTGATGGCCATCCAGAAAAAACTCGAACGCCACTACCGCGACATGCAGGACATCGAATTTACCGTGCAGGAAAACAAGCTGTACATGCTGCAGTGCCGCACCGGCAAGAGGTTTGGCGTGGCGGCGGTCAAGATCGCGGTGGATCTGGTGAAGGAAAAATTGATCACGAAAAAAGAGGCGATCCTGCGCGTCCAGCCCGAACAGCTCGACCAGCTCCTCCATCCGATGATCGATCCCAAAGCCGCCGTTACCCAGCTGGGCAAGGGTCTGCCGGCGTCTCCGGGCGCGGCGGTCGGCCGGGTGGTTTTTTCGGCGGAGGACGCTGAATCGTGGGCATCGAAGGGCGAAAAGACGATCTTGTGCCGGATCGAGACGTCGCCGGAGGACATCGGCGGGATGGTTGCGGCGCAGGGGATTCTCACCGCGCGCGGCGGGATGACGTCTCATGCGGCGGTGGTTGCGCGCGGCATGGGCAAATGCTGCGTCGCCGGGTGCGGCGACGCTCATATCTCGTATGAGTTGCGCACCATGCGGTTTGGATCGAGGACCCTCAAGGAGGGCGACTGGATGACGCTGGACGGAACCAGCGGCCGGATCCTGCAAGGCGTTGTTCCGACCGTTGATCCCGATCCGAACAGCAAGGATTTCAGAACGCTCATGTCCTGGGCGGATGGATACCGGCGAATCAACATTCGGACCAACGCCGACACGCCGCATGATTCGGCGGTTGCGGTGTCGTTTGGCGCGGAGGGCATTGGCCTCTGCCGGACGGAACACATGTTTTTCGAAGGCGACCGGATAGACGCGGTGCGGGAGATGATCCTAGCCGAGACTCTCCTGGATCGTGAAAAGGCTCTGGCGAAGCTTCTCCCCTACCAGCGGGAGGATTTTATCGGAATATTCAAGGCCATGGGTTCGCGGCCGGTGACCATCCGGCTGCTGGATCCGCCTCTCCATGAATTTCTGCCGCATACGGAGGAGGAGGTTCTCGATCTGGCCAAAAAGTCGGGGCATTCCGCCGAGAAGTTGCGCGAGAAAAACGAGCAACTAAAGGAACTCAATCCCATGCTCGGCCATCGCGGATGCCGGCTCGGAATCGTTTTCCCAGAAATCAACCGCATGCAGGCACGGGCCATTCTCGAGGCCGCCTGCATCTGCCGGAAAAATCTCCCTTCGGTCGACGTCCACCCGGAAATCATGGTGCCCCTGGTGGCGGATGTCGAGGAACTCAGGCGCTGTAAGGCCGATATTGTCCAGACTGCGGAGGCGGTCTTCGCGGAGCGCAAGACTCGTGTCGCCTATACCGTCGGCACGATGATCGAAATTCCCAGGGCCGCCATCACCGCCGACCGGGTGGCCGAGGAGGCGGACTTTTTTTCATTCGGAACCAATGATCTCACCCAGATGGCGTTCGGCCTGTCCCGGGACGACGCCGGCAAATTCCTGCCGAAGTATGTCGAGCTGAAGGTATTCAAGGAAGATCCGTTCCAGGTTCTGGATCAGGCCGGCGTCGGAGAACTGATGATCCACGCGATCCAGAAGGGCCGGAAGACCAAACCGAAGCTCAAGATCGGCATCTGCGGCGAACACGGCGGCGAGCCATCGAGCGTCATGTTCTGCGCCCGGATCGGATTGGACTATGTCTCCTGCTCGCCCTACCGGGTTCCGATTGCCAGGCTTGCCGCGGCTCACGCGGCTTTGCGCTAACATTTACCGAATCTATACCGACGGCGCATCGAGCGGCAATCCGGGCCCATCGGGCTGGGGCGCCGTCATCCTCGGGGCCGGCCGGATGATTGAAATCGGCGGATCGGAACCGCACTCAACCAACAACCGCATGGAACTGATGGCCGCTATCGTTGGTCTGCGGCGGGTTTCTCCGGATGCGCGCGTGATGCTGTTTTCGGACAGCGCCTATGTCATCAACGGGATGACCACCTACATCCGCGCCTGGCGGGTGAACGGCTTTCTTCGCGCCGATCGCAAGCCGGTCGAAAACAGGGATCTCTGGGAAGCGCTCGACGAGATCGCCGCCGGCCGCGTGACGTTCGTCAAGGTCCCCGGCCATGCCGGACACAGGGAAAACGAGCGGGCCAACGACATCGCCCAGTCCTTCGCGCGGGGAAATCCGGTGAGACTTCAGTCCGGGTCCTGCGGGCCGCCGCCCGAAAGGCGCCGGTTGGGCCGTCGCCTGCGGGTTCGGTTCCCCGGCTATGTCATCGTGGACAAAGGCGGCCTCGATTTTGTCCGGACGTGGGATGAGTGCCGCGTGAAAGTCGAGGGCCGGCGGGGCGTTCGGTACAAAAAGTGCGCAAGCGCCGAAGAGCTGGACTGGGCACTGGAAAAATGGGGGATCGATTTGGAAAAAATCTCCCTCCGTGCTAAGACCTGAGGGCATGCGGATC
>CAZHRJ010000068.1:0-7749 GCA_964534765.1 uncultured bacterium | reverse complement strand
GGATCTCCGAGATGCTGGCCCGAAACGGCCGGACGTTTTCGTTTGAATTTTTCCCGCCCAAAACACCCGAGGGCGAGAAGGCCCTCTTTGAAACCGTGGCCGTCCTCAAAGAGCATCGGCCTTCTTTTGTGTCCGTGACCTACGGGGCGGGCGGCAGCACGCGGCAAAAGACGGTTGAGATTGTCGAGCGGATCAAGAACGAGGTGGGGATTGAGGCCATGGCGCATCTGACGTGTGTCGGGTCTTCCCGGAACGATCTTTTTTCCGTGCTGGATGATCTGAAGCGGCATGGCATCGAAAACGTCCTCGCCCTCCGCGGGGATCCCCCCCAGGGGCAGACCGCCTTTGTGCCGCATGCGGACGGATTTCGATATGCCAACGAACTCGTCTCCGCCATCCGGGGCCGATATGATTTTACGATTGGCGTGGCGGGATACCCTGAAGGCCACGTCGAGTGTGAGAGCAAGGAAAAGGATTTGGAGAACCTCAAACGCAAAGTCGACAGCGGCGCGGATTATGTCATCACTCAGCTTTTTTTCCGGAACCGGGATTACTTCGATTTTGTCCGTCGTGCGGGGGACGCGGGTGTGCGGGTGCCGGTCATTCCCGGGATCATGCCGGTGACGAATTTCGCGCAGATCCAGAAATTCACCCGGATGTGCGGCGCCCATCTCCCCGACGAGATGATCCGGGCTCTCGAACCGATCCAGCAGGACGCCGCCGCGGTCCGGGCGGTCGGAGTGGATTTTGCCGTCCGGCAGTGCCAGGAATTGCTTGATTCTGGCGCGCCCGGAATTCATTTCTACACGCTGAACAAATCCCCATCGACTCGCGCAATTTTTTCCCGGCTGAAGTTTTAGATTACTTGAATTCTTGCCCGCCGTCGGATAGTGTTAGTTCAGGAGGCAGAACCAAACCGTGGACAACGATTTCGTCAAGAAAAAGATTCAAGAGGCTCTGCCCGGCGCCCGGGTTGAGGTGACCGATCAGGGCGGCGGCGATCATCTGGCGGTCACGGTCATCTCGGCGGCATTCGCCGGAAAAAGCCGGATGCAGCAGCATCAGATGATTTACGGTCTTTTCAAAGACGAGATGGCCTCGGAGGCCATCCATGCGCTCTCTCTCAAGACCGCCACGCCGGACGAGGTCCGGTCATGAGGCGACAAAGGAGGAATAACGATGGCTGAGGAAATCATGGAACGGATCAAGAAGGATATCGAGACGAACAAGATCATCCTGTACATCAAAGGAACGAAGGAAATGCCGATGTGCGGGTTTTCGGCTCAGGTGGTGCACATTTTCAGCGAGCTGGGCGTGTCGTTTGAGACCCGTGACGTACTGGATGGAACGGGTCTACGGGAGGCGCTCCCTCTCTATTCCAATTGGCCGACGTTCCCGCAGGTGTACGTCAGCGGCGAGCTGATCGGCGGATGTGACATCGTAACGGAACTCTACGAGAAGGGAGAGCTTCAGCCGCTCGTCCAAAAGGCGCTGGCGACCGGAAAATAGGCGGGTGAATCGGTCCTTCGCTGATGGCTGATACCGGGGCGCCGAAGGCCGGCGTCACGAAAGACGAGTCCATGGCCGTCGCCGAGGCGGCCAGGGAATCGGAATGGAAGCACCCTTCCTTTGTGGCGGAACTATTCATGGGCCGGTTCCGGACCGATCTCTTGTTTCCCTATCCGGATCAATCTTCCGAGGACAAAAAAATCGGTGACGAGTTTCTGGCGCGATTCGAATCGTTTCTGCGCGAGAAACTCGATCCGGACGAAATCGACCGGACTCATGAGATCCCGGTTTCGGTGGTCCAGGGTCTGGCTGATCTGGGTTGTTTCGCGATGAAAATTCCCAAGTCCTACGGCGGCCTGGGGCTGTCCCAGGTCAACTACAACCGCGCGATCGCGCTGGTGGCCTCCTATTGCGGATCCACCGCCGTCTGGCTTTCCGCCCACCAGTCGATCGGCGTGCCGCAGCCGCTCAAGCTGTTCGGGACGGAGGAGCAGAAAAAGAAGTATTTTCCGAAATTCGCCAAGGGATTTATTTCGGCTTTCGCCCTGACCGAGCCCGATGTCGGATCGGATCCGGCGCGGATGTCGACCACGGCCGAACCCAGCGCCGACCGGTCGGAGTGGACCATCAACGGCGACAAACTCTGGTGCACGAACGGGCCCGTCGCCGACGTCATGGTGGTAATGGCCCGCACCCCGGACAAGGTCGTCAACGGCAGACCGCGGCGGCAGATCAGCGCGTTTATTGTCGATCGAAATATGCCCGGTATTGAAGTGGTCCACCGGTGTGAATTCATGGGACTGAATGGGATTCAAAACGGTCTCCTCCGATTCACCAACGTCAAAGTTCCCGCTCAAAATATCCTCTGGGAGGAGGGCAAGGGTCTCAAACTGGCGCTCATCACGCTCAATACCGGCCGGCTCACCCTGCCGGCGGCCTGTACCGGGATGGCCAAACAGTGCCTTCACTGGGTTCGCGCCTGGGCAAACGAGCGCGTCCAGTGGGGCGCCCCGATCGGCCGGCATGAGTCGATCGCGCAGAAGATCGGATGGATGGCGTCGACGACGTTTGCGATGGAGGCCGTGACCTACTATGCCTCCGCCCTGGCCGACCGCGGCGACGCGGACATCCGGCTGGAGGCGGCGATGGCGAAGATGTTCTGTTCGGAGGCCGCCTGGAAAATTGCGGACGAGACGGTGCAGATCCGGGGCGGCCGCGGGTATGAAACATCCCGCAGTTTGCGCGCCCGTGGTGAAAAGGCGATCCCGGCCGAGCGGGCTTTGCGGGACGCGCGGATCAACACGATCATCGAGGGATCGAGCGAAATCATGCGGCTTTTTATCGCCCGCGAGGCGGTCGACCGGCACATGCGGGTTGCGGGCGATCTCATCAAACCGGGCATATCCTGGGGGCAAAAAGGTCGCGCGGCGTTTTCCGCGGCGGTCTTTTATGCGGGCTGGTACCCGGCGCTCTGGGTTCATCTCGCCTGGCCGCCCCGGTACGCGATGCAGGCCGCTCAGTTGGCCTCTCATCTCCGCTTCGCTCACCGTCAGACTCGAAAACTCGCAAGGACGATCTTCCACTCCATGGTGCGGTACGGCCCCGGTCTGGAAAAGCGGCAGGCGGTGCTCAACCGGATCGTCGATATCGGATTGGATCTATTTGCCATTGCCGCGTCCATTTCTTATGCCCGCATGCTCCTCGAAAAAAATCCGCAGGACCGCACCCCGCACAATCTGGCTGACCTGTTCTGCCGGCAGGCGCGGCGGCGAATCCTCGCTCTTCAATGCGCCATCTGGTGCCATGACGATGCCCGGACGTACCGGCTGGCCCGGGGCGTGCTGGAGGGCAAGATGGCGTGGCTGGAGGCGGGCTGTATCGGCGATACGCCATGACCCCCTATGAGCGGTGGCGTGGGGAATTGGATCGGTTTTTACGGGGCGCCGATAAGGTTCTGGTGATTCCCTACGAGGGCCCCGATTTGAATCCACGCCGGTTCTGGCACCGGCTGATCAAGCGCAATCCGGTCCGCTTTCTCCTGCAGATCACCATTATTTCCCTCACAACCTACATGCCGGCCGGCGAACTCAAAAACACGCTGCTCCGGCTGATCGGCATGACCATTGGCAAGGACGCCTTCATCGCGTCCGGAGTGATGTTCGACGTTGAGTTTCCCACCCTGATCACCATCGGCCCAGGCGCCATTATCGGGACCATGACGAAGCTGTTGACGCATGAAGTCACCACGAGATCCATCCGGGTGGGCCGGCTGGCGATTGGCCGACAGGCGGTGATCGGCGTGGCGTGTGTTCTTCGGGCGGGTGTGTCGATCGGCGATGGCTCCGTGGTGTCGATGCACTCTTTTGTCAACAGCGACATCGAGTCCGCCACGTTTGCGGGCGGTGTGCCGGCCAAGCCGATCAAGAAGTTGGAGGGTCTCGTCTAGGCGGAGGGGGATGGGTCGTGTCGAATCCGGGGGAGAAGTTCCGTGAAATTGCAGGGTCGATGTCGCAGATCGATCTGGGGCAGGATGATTTTGTCCATCCCCAGCCGAACCGCTCCGCTTGAGCCCGGGAGGATGAAGACGAGAGTGTCTCCGACGAGTCCCGCATCAGCTCGGGATTGGATGGTTGAGCTGCCGATCTCGCTGTAGGACAGAAACCGGAAAAGTTCGCCGAATCCGGGGACGTGTTTGGTATAGAGGGGCCGGATCGCGTCAGGTGTCACGTCCCGGCCAGTCACTCCCGTGCCGCCCGTGACGATCACAAAATCAACGCCAGGGTCATCCGCCCAGGATTTGATCTGATCCTGGATCGTTTGAAAGTCATCCCGGCAGATTTTCCGGTCCGCGACCGTGTGTCCGGCCGATTTCAATTTTTCGCAGATCTGGGCCCCGGATTTGTCGGTCGACAGATCGCGCGTGTCGCTGACAGCCAAAACCGCCACCCGCACCGGCATGACCGCCAGTGCGGTCTCCCGATCCGTGTCGTCTTCGACAACCATGGGGTGATCATCGTGATCGTGGTCGTGCTCATCCGAAGAATTTCGTCCCATGGCCATTACGTACCAGACGGTCCAGGCCCAAGACAAGGAACCCCCCCAAAGGGGCCGGGTATTGACATTATTGACATTTCAAATGTCAATAATGTCAATACCCGGCCCCATCCGGGGTTCATCCGGGGTTCCGGGACGTCAGCCGGTGAAATTTCGCAGCATGTGTTTGAGGAGTTCCATGGGCAGGCCCATGACGTTGGTGAAGGACCCATCGATGGAATGAATCAATTCTCTGCCGCTCTGGATGGCATAGCCGCCGGCCTTATCACGCGGATCGACCCGGGCCAGATAGTTCCGGATGGTGACTGCGTCCAGCGATCGGAAGACGACCCGGGTTTTGGTCCAACAGACTTCCCGCCGATCCGTCCGGAGATCGATGATCGCCAGTCCGGAATAGACATGATGGGAGGAACCGGAGAAGGATCTCAGCATCCGGAAGGCGTGCGCCAGAGACTTGGGCTTGCCGTAAATACGCTTGCGAAAATAGACCAAGGTATCGACGCCCAGAACCAGTCCAGCCTTGCGCCGAATGGCCGCCCCGGCGGCTTTCCCGAGAGCATGTCTCATGGCGAGTTTCGCCGGAGACGTCGCCAGACCGGGCATTTCCTGATATCGGGTGGGGACCACCAGAAAAGGGCGATTCATTTTCCGAAGGATCATCTTTCTTCTGGGAGAAGTGGACGCGAGGTAAATCATCACACGACGCAGGATTCCGGCTCAAACTCCCCAATGACGTTCCGGATCTCATCGATACTTTGACTATGGTTGATCCGGTTTCGAAAGCCGGCCGAGCCGGCGAAGTTTTTAAAATAGGCGCACGAAATCCGCCGCAACAGGAAAAACGCCTGGCCGGGGGTATGGAACAACTGAAGTTCAAGATGACGGATCAGCGTCGATTTGATTTCATCGAATGTCGGCGGCGCGGGAATGGCGCGATTATCCATGACGGCGGCGATTTCGCCGTAGATCCAGGGATATCCGATGCCGCCCCGGCCGATCATGATTCCGTTACACCCGCTCGTTTCAATAAGCCGGGCGGCCATTTCCGCGCCGGTTACGTCGCCGTTACCGATCACGGGAATCCCGACGGATTGTTTGATCCGGCCGATTGCCTCGTAATCGGCGGACCCGCTGTATCCCTGGCTGCGGGTTCTCCCGTGAACCGTCACTGCGGACATCCCACACTCCTCCGCGACCTGAGCGATCCTCAACGCTTCCTGGCCGCTGGGATCGTCATATCCCAGACGCATTTTAACGGTGACCGGCACGGTTTTCACAGCCGAGACAATTTCCGAGAAGATGAGGCGGGCTTTTTCAGGATCCTTGAGAATCGCCGACCCGCCGCCCTTGCAGGTGACCTTTTTGACCGGACAGCCCAGATTCAAATCGATCAGATCAAATCCCGCCTCTTCCAGGATGCCCGCCGCCTCGGCGATGGATCCCGGATCATATCCGACCAACTGCGCCCCCAAAGGCCGGTCCTCCGGTGCGGACTTCATCATTTCGACTGTCCGGTCGGACCGGGCGACAACGGCGTCGGCGAGAAGCATTTCGAGAAAGGCGAAGGAGAGCCCCTTTCCCCTGGCGATCAGTCGAAACGGAAGGTCGGTCCAGCCGGACATGGGTGACTGAATGACGGGAGATGGAAGAAGGAGCGTTTTGATTTTAAGCATGCACCAGCAGTCGTACCATACGGCCCTGCATTGACCAAGTCGAACTTTGACTTGAGGGGCCGCCTGTGATAAAAGTCTGGTTCTGCCCGTCCCGGCAGCTGGTCGGGGGAGTGGGGAGGGGGCCATACCGTTAAGCCGAATGAGAGATTGGGAGGACGAGAAGAATGCCGCATTTTAACCGCAATTTTGTGTTCACATCCGAATCGGTGACCGAAGGTCACCCGGACAAGATGGCGGACCACATATCGGACGCCGTGCTGGACGAGTGTTTGAGGCAGGATAAATATTCGCGGGTAGCCTGCGAGGCGCTTTTAAAAACCGGCATGGTGGTTCTGGCGGGTGAGATTACGACCCGTGCGCAGCTGGACTATCAGAAGATTGTTCGAGAGACGGTGGACTACATCGGTTACAATGACGCCAATTACGGGTTTGATTCAAACACCTGCGCGGTGCTGGTTGCCATCCAGAAACAGTCGCCGGACATTGCCATGGGCGTCGATCCGGGCGGCGCGGGTGATCAGGGGCTCATGTTTGGATACGCCGTCAATGAAACGCCCAGTCTCATGCCCCTTCCCATCACGCTGGCCCACCGGCTCTGCGAGCGGCTGTCGCAGGTACGGCGCCGGGGCGAGCTGGCCTTTCTGCGGCCGGACGCCAAATCGCAGGTTACCGTCGAATATGTCCGTGGCCGGCCGCGGCGGATCGAAGCGGTTGTTATTTCGACGCAGCACAGCGCGGATTCGACCGTGAAGCAGATGCGGCCGCACATCATCAACAAGGTCATCAAAAAGATCATGCCGGGCCGCCTGATGGACAGCCGGACGAAAATTTATGTCAATCCGACGGGCCGATTCGTCGTTGGAGGTCCTCAGGGTGACGCGGGTCTGACCGGCCGAAAGATCATTGTCGACACGTACGGTGGCCTAGGCCGGCATGGCGGCGGCGCCTTTTCGGGTAAGGATCCCAGCAAGGTGGACCGGTCGGCGTGTTATGCGGCGCGATACATAGCGAAGAATGTGGTTGCCGCGAAACTGGCGGAGGAATGCGAGATCCAGGTGGCCTACGCGATCGGCGTGGCCGAACCGGTGAGTGTGATGGTCCAGACATTCAACACCGGAGTGGTATCGGACGAGAAGATCGCCCGTGCCGTCCGGCAGGTCTTTGATCTGACGCCGAAGGGGATCATTCAGATGCTGAACCTGCGCCGCCCGATCTATCGCAAAACCGCCGCCTACGGCCATTTCGGCCGATCTCTCCCGGAATTCACCTGGGAGAAGACCGACAAGGCCGCGGCGCTCGCGCGACTCTGCAGGTAATATCCTTCCCATCTTTCGACTTCGGCTGCGGCTGAGTCTTCGATCATGATTCAGAAAGTCCGCGGGACGCGAGATTTTTTCGGCGTGGAGGAACGGCAGTTTGGCCGGATCGAAGAGGCTGTGTCGCGGATATTTCGGCGATACGGCATCCAGCAGATTCGAACGCCGATCTTTGAGGAGACGGCCCTCTTTGTCCG
>CAZHRJ010000067.1:15118-16581 GCA_964534765.1 uncultured bacterium | reverse complement strand
TCGAATTTGAATGAGAACGCGAGTTTAACGATGAAGACCTTCCGGGCGAACGCCGGGTCTTTGAGCGCCTCCGGTTCTTCCGGCGGCGGCTCGTCTTCCGACATCTCCGCGGGAACACCCTTGATCCACTGATCGTCCGAGTGCATGATGGCGAATCCCGCGGCGGCCCTGTTGATGAGTTTGTCCCAATCATCATGGAGTTTTTGCAAAAGGTCGTGAAAGGCCTCGTATCCGGAGCTTTTAGTGGACACGCCGGCCGCGGAGAGTTTCATACGCGGCGTCGTCTTGGGATCGATTTTCTCATTTTTCTCATAGAGGGCGCCAACCGCCTTGTCGAAAGCCTTCTGAATCCGCTGATAGGTCAGGTTGAATTCCTCTTCCGTAAGAAACGCCATGAAGAAATGGTCCTGTACGGCAAAGAGAGGCTTGGCGGATGCGAATGCGGCCGTGATGGATGCCGCCGCGGTTTTCAGGATCCTGTCCCGGTTTGCGCGGCCGGCGGCCTTGATGAATTCTTTGGCGAAATTGACGCGGTAAAAAACCGCAAAGAGTTCGACCGGATTTTTTCCTGCCTCCAGATACGCGGTGAGCGCGGGTTGACCGGACATGAGGCCTGTGACCGGATCGATGTTTTGAGCCGAGGACAGGACAGACCGAATTCGTTCCCGGTAAGATTTGAGGGCCTGTACCAGTTCGCCGAAATCGCCGAATTCCTCGGGATTCAATCCACCGACGGCGTCCTTGCTCCCCATGAGGGCCGCTTCGATGCGTTTCATGGGCCGCCGGATGATTTGAAAGAGAGACAGACACAGCACGATGTAGAACAGGCCAAATGCCAGTGTGGCGAATGTCCAGAACAGGGGTTTACCCCTGCCGAGTTCATCGTCGAGAAGCGGATCACGCAGGGTCGTGACGAACAGGCGCTGCGGCAGGACCGCGGGCTCGGCCAGCCAGATGACGGATTCCCTCTCGCCGAACCGTGCGGACCGGGTGATGTCGTTGCGTGTCAGGGCGAACTGATCGGGCAGGTCATGGAGGGCGTTATCCGTGAACTTGGATTTGACCTGGAACACCGTTTGCCCGTCGGGCGATGTCTGGACCGGCTCGTAGAATCCCACATTCAAAAACTGGAATCCGTGAGTTTGCTGGTTGACCCGATCAAGGCCTTTGCGCAGTTCGTCCTGGAAGAGCATGGGGTTGAGCGCGGCGCTCTGGTGGCCGACCTCCTTTAGGAAGAACCGACCCTCCTGTTTCTGGTATTGCCGCCGGATGTCCAGAAGAAGGTCGTCGCGTTCATGGCTGATCCAGAACGCGGCCCCCACAAAAATGACCAGGGACACCACGAATGCCAGAAAGTAGACCGACAGGGACTGGAGGACGGATGATTTCATGAGAGGCTCATGGCGTCGGCGCCGGAGGCGCTGATCCGGTCGGCTTCGTTCCCCACAGCCGGCCGGCCGGCC
>CAZHRJ010000067.1:0-15018 GCA_964534765.1 uncultured bacterium | reverse complement strand
GGCGCCGGAGGCGCTGATCCGGTCGGCTTCGTTCCCCACAGCCGGCCGGCCGGCCGGGTGGCGCGAAACCCGCCGACGAGGCTGTCGGGCGGCATATCGTCGAGCGGGATGAAGTTTTCGGGGACATCCCAGTAAAACCAGTCGGTATCGGTCTGACTTTTGAACAGAGCCAGATGAGGCAAAGCCGGGTGCGGCCCAATGTAGATGAGCCGGTTGGGCATCTGCCTGGTGAGCAGAGCGTCATTTTCTTTTCGGCGAAACGTGAGGGAGTCTCCTGCCCCCCGTTTGAGATGCGGCCGACCCGGAATAAGCGGGATCATGGCTTACCTTTTACATTAAAGCCCAGCCTTTTTTCAACCCAATGAGCGATTGACTTCCCCTGTCGGCTTCCGTACAATCGGCGGGATTTGAGAGGAGGAGACCCATGAGTGTGGAAGTGAAGGCAACGAATATCACGTGGCACGCGGGCGACGTTACGCCGGCGGATCGGCAGAAGCAAATGAGCCAGACGGGTGTGGTTCTGTGGTTTACGGGTCTGTCGGCGTCGGGCAAATCAAGCATTGCGCGAGACGTGGAGCGGAAACTGTTTTCAAGCGGCCGGGTCAGTTATGTTCTGGACGGAGACAACATCCGGCATGGACTCAACAAGGATCTCGGATTTTCGCCCAAAGACAGGGAAGAAAACATCCGCAGGATCGGGGAGGTCGCGGCGCTGTTCGTCGACGCCAACGTGATTGCGTTGACCGCATTCATCTCCCCCTACCGCAAAGACCGGGACAGCGCAAGGCGGTTGGTCAAGCCGGGGCAGTTTATTGAAGTCTATGTGGAATGCGACATCGATACCTGCGAGAAGCGCGATCCGAAGGGACTCTATAAGAAAGCCAAGGAGGGAAAGATACCTGAATTCACGGGGATTTCGGCGCCATACGAGGCTCCGGAGAAAGCGGAAATTGTTTTGGATTCGGCGAAACTGAGCGTGTCGGAAGCCGGCGATGTTTTAATGGCGTATCTCCGGGACAAAGGGCATCTGGGGTAATGGAGTTTTTCGGACATGATCTGTCGGTCCTGGACCGGCTGGACGTCGATGGCCGGCTTGCGTGGGCCGCGGAACGGTTTCCGAGCCGGGCGGGCATAGGGACGAGTTTTCAGCACAGCGGTGTGATTCTGATTGATTCCTGCGCCCGGCAGAGACTGGCCGGGATCCGGATCTACACGATCGACACCGAGCGTTTGTTGCCGGAGACGTACGATTTCATCCGGACGCTGGAATCGCGTTACGGCATCCGGATTGAAATCCACCGGCCGGACCCGGAGGAAATCCGGAAAATGGTTGATCGGCACGGGCTCTACCTCTTTTTTGACAGCAAGGAAAAACAGGAGCACTGTTGCCATCTTCGAAAGGTCGAGCCAAACGAGCGGGCGCTGGACGGCCTAGACGTGTGGATCACGGGCTTACGGCGCGCCCAGTCGGAACATCGAACCCAAACGCCGCTCTATGAGATCCTGAATCGGGGTGGCCGTCTGATATTAAAACTCAATCCTTTGTTTGACTGGTCGGACGATCGAATCGAGTCCCATGTCAGGCAGCGCAATCTCCCGGCCCATCCCCTGTACGACCAGGGCTATCCGAGTTTTGGGTGTGTCATCTGCACCACGCCAATTCGGCCCGGAGAGGACAAACGGGCCGGCCGATGGCGATGGTTCAACGCTGTCGACAACAAAAAGGAGTGCGGCATTCACCTGCCCGATCAGAATTCCTAGCCCGGATATTCCTTTCAAATCCGAACGACGCTGCCCTCCCGGGCGGCGCGGATGTCGACGCTCAGGCCCCGCCGGCGGGCCATGGCGCGGATCTCCCGTTCCATCGCGTCGACCTGGCGGTCGTCGTGGACGGGATCGTGGTGAAACAGGAAAACCTTTTTGATTTTTGCGCGCGCGGCCAGATCAACGGCGTCCGTGAGGGTGCTGTGTCCCCATCCGGTTTTGGTTTTGATTTCAGCGTCAGTGTACATGGCGTCGAAAATCAGAACGTCCGCCTGGTTGAAACAGGGTTCCAGGTTCCGGTTCACGACGTCGACCAGCCGCTGGTACACTTTCATCTGGGCCGGCCTGCCGCCGGCCGGCAGGGGCGGGCGGTTTTTCCGGAGCCACTCGACGTCGGTTGCGTAAACCAGCGATCGGCCCTGCCAATCGATCCGGTATCCGTACACCAGGACGGGATGGTTGAGGACGAATGCCGTGACGGCGCACGGAAGATTCGGCGCCGCAATAGTTCCCATGCGGGTCCTCAGAAAATCGATCCTGGATTTCATCGCTCCGAGCCGGACGGGAAAGAAGGCGTAGCGCATCTGCATGGCGAAGAGGTCCGAGATGGAATGATTGAAGCTTTCGGGGCCGTAGACTCGGAGATGATATTTGGGGCTGTAAGCCGGCAGGAAAAACGGGAACCCCTGGATGTGGTCCCAGTGGGTATGGCTGATGAAAATGGGAATATCGGCGTCGAGTCCGGGCGATCCGAGGATCTCATTTCCCAGGAACCGGATGCCGGTTCCGGCGTCGAAGATGATCAGTTTTTTGCCGATGCGGACGGAAACACAGGAGGTGTTCCCACCATATTTGATGTGCCGCGGCGATGCCGATGGAATCGACCCGCGGGTTCCCCAGAATCGCACCTCCATCGGTTCGACCCCGCGGCGCGCCGGATGCGCGGCCTCGGGCGTCCTGGAAACGGGCCCGGCCGGCATTGGAGATGCCGGCACTTGGGGCGTCAGAGACGCTGACCCGGCGGATTGTTCCACGCGAACCCATTTGGCGATGTTGGCGCGGTCAAAGAGTGCCCGCATGTCCTGAAAGCGATTGTCGTCGACCAGTTTAATTCCCGCGCGATGGTGCGAGTCGGCCAAGACCTGATCGCCGATATGGGTGGCGAATCGCAGATAGTAGTGGTGAGCGAGAGCGAGCGGATAGTTCTGTTTGATCAGAGTAAAGATTCTGACGGCGTTGTCCAGGACATCCCGGGCCTCCGGGATACGGCCGAGCCGCCAGTAAATCCATGCGCGAGACAGTTGCGATAGGCCGATGGCGTCGGAGAATTTGAGCATGCAGGAGATGGCGTAAGCCTCCTCGGCGATCCGCAGTGCGTCGGCAAGACGATTCTGGCGGATGTAGAGCTGGGCAATGCCGATGAGGATGTGATGGACGCCGTCATACTTGTTCGACCGCGTCATATGCATCATGGCGGTCCAGAACGCGTCTTCGGCCTCGACCGGCCGGTGAAGCCGCGTGTAGATTCGGCCGAGGCTGGAATAGGTGATGGACATCGAGAAATCGTCCTGGACCTCCTGGGCGTATTCCAATCCGGTCTTGAAAGAATTTTCGGCCTCTTCGTATTTGCCAAGCGAGATGTAGATTTCCCCCAGATGATTATGGACGACCCGGAGAAGCGGATTATTCGGATTGGCCTTACGAAGCGCCGCCCGGCTTTTTTGGAACAGGAATAGGGCCCGCCGGATGCTGTGGAATTGTTTGTGTTCCAGGATGCCGAGATTGAGGCAGATGATGCCGCGCTGTACGGGGTCGGATATCCGGGCGAGGAGTGGATTGGGAAAGTCGTAGACACGCCGTGCCGCGGCCCATCGGCGGGCGTTCATCAACATCTGTCCGAGAGATTTGACCAGCGACGAGACGCGCCGGTTGGTGTCGGCGCGCCGGCCGCCGAGCTTGTGAACGACCAGGAAATCCTTCCAGACCATGTCGAATACGAACGTCAGATGGAACTGTTCGTAGGACGCCAGGAGCGACTGAAAGAGCCGCCGGCAGTCCTCGGTCAGGGTGAGGGAAGACGGGAAAAAAAGGACGAGCGATTTTTTCCGGAATCGCCGGGTCAGAGTCCGAATCCATGATTTGGATTGGTCCGCGCGCCATCCGGGGACCCGAAGGGCCTTTCGGAGCGTGTCGGCGAGCCGCTTGGGCGGCATTTCCTCCCATTCTTCTCCGTCGATCTCGACGACCGTCAGATCGGCCGATTCCGCCTTGCCGGTGCCGATGGCGACGTCCAACCCGTGTTTGACGCTCCAGTGGGATGAGACGACGACAAACCGCCGGGCCGACTCGGCCGATGCAAGCGTCTTGAGAAGCCTCCCGGCCTGAAACCGGCTGAGGATCATGCGCGCAACTGGGGCGATGCCAGCTTTTCCAGAGCCCGGATCACCTGGATCAGCCCCTCCGTGTCCTGGCAGCAATAGGCTTCGAGCGCGCGCCGGACGGCCCGGACATCGTCGGGCGCCGACTGACGGAACGTGACCCGGCAGAATTCCTGGCTGGCCGTGGCGCCGTCCCGGATTTGGAGGTCCGTATATCCGGCGTCACCCACGAGTGCGGGATAGACCGCCTTGAGGGACGCGCTGCCCAGCTGGTCGGGATGATAATAGTGAAAGGATTTGAAGGGTTGATAGACATCGACAAATCGGGGCAGAATCTCGTCGAACCATGACCGATAGTCCGCATACACGTTCGTCGCGCCGTCCAGGACACCGATCTCGAATTTGGCGTTGTAGGCCAGAATCGACCCTTCGGGCCTGATTTCTTTTTTCAACATTTGCAGAATCCGCGGCCGGGGATCGGTCCGGCCGTCGTGCAGGTATCCGGCGCAGGACGCCTCCTGATCGGGCGATGATTGAATATGAAGCGAAAACTGGAATGGGATTTGTTCATAGGGCCGCGATCCGTCGTAGACGGGGATGCCGGGATTGAGGGTTTCGAAATCGAGGACATGGATCGGGTAGACCAACAGGTTCAGGAACGCGCGAATCTGGTCCGGATCGGCGTGCATCTGGCCGCCGGACTTTTCACATTCGATCTGGATGAGCTGCTGGGGGGAAAGAGACTGGGACTGAGGAATGTCTTTCAATTCGCGGATACCCTCCGCCCAGAGTTTGCCGGCAAGCGCGCGGCCGTTTTTGAGTGTGAAGACACTGTTCGCCGGAACATTGGCCCAGCATTTGGGTTTGAGCGGACAGGGATAGGGTTCCATGCAATGCGGGCCGATCGGGACGTCCGGGCTTTGAGTCGTCCGCAGCGACTCCCGCATCCGGCCGATCCGGTCGGGCAGCGTCGCGGCCCGCGCGGTCACCGCTTTTGTGATGTCGATCCGCTTGATCAGCCGGTGCGCGTCGATGGGGCCATTGCGAACGTAGGTGGTGTCGATGAGGGCAAGCTCGCAGGCCGCGATGGTGAGGCCGGCGGATTCGCAGACCCATTTCTGAAACGCCACGTCATCGATATGCTCGTCCTTGACTTGCGTTGAGCTTTTGACCTCGACGATCGCCCACCGCCCGGATTCAGCCGGAAGAAGGACATCGACCCGGGCGAAAAGGTCGCTGACGAGAAATCCGGCTTCGAAGATGGGCTTGCCCTTCGACAACGCCTGGCGCGTGGCGTCCAGTCCTTCCTGGAACCCGGCGTCCCAATTGACGGAGGAGCCGGAATCAAAGAGCGACTGAGCCCAGTGGTTGAGTTCGATTCCCTGATCAAAGAGCGCCTGTTTGGCGGAATCGACCGGCGGGATCGTCTCGGGCGTATGACAGGCATGCCAGAGAAGCTTCAGGCATTGAACGCCGTTCAGGAATTTGCTTTTGGAAATCAGCGGCCTGCGTATTGCCATCGCTCTTATCTATCGTATAGTCCGCGGGTGAAATCAATAGGAATCGAGGATTATAGACGGTTCTCGCCCGGGGATTTTTTGACAGGGTCATTCGGGATTGATACACTGCGATTGGAGGTTGTGAGCGTATGAGAAAAGGCAACGGATCGAATGGCATTCCCGAGTGGGCCCGAGTGCTGAAGCGGGCAACGGTAACCCTGATCGAAGGGCAGAGGCAGTCACGACAGGAGATGGCGGAGTTTCGGAGGGACATGGTCGAGATGCGCCAAGAAAATCGGAAAATGTTTGTGGAGATGGTGCGTCGAAACGACAAGCTCGAACAACAAACGGCTACGCTCAAAAAGGTCTCGGACATTCACACCAAAGCAATAATGAGAATCGTGGACAAACTCTAAATAAGCATTTCATCTATTTTTTCGTCTGCATCACGGGCTCCCAATTTTTGGGCTCGCCGATCCCGGACGGTCCGCAAACCTTGTGGCCCGACTTGACGCCCGCGCCGGACGAGTTTAGGGTTCAGAGGATGAGCCGAAATGGATTATTGACGGTCAATGAGTTGAAGCGACAGGTCCGGTCCGGCGGGATCGACACGGTGTTGCTGGTGTTTCCGGATCTCTATGGCCGGCTCATGGGCAAACGGCTGGATGCCGGATTTTTTCTGGATCAGGCCATCGACCGCGGCACGCATGCCTGCAATTATCTCCTGACCACGGATATGGAAATGGACCCGGTGCCCGGATACGCCTACGCGAACTGGGGAAAAGGATATGGCGATTTCCACATGGCCCCGGACCTGTCCACCCTCCGTACCGCTTCATGGCTTGACCGCTCGGCCATGGTGATCTGCGATCTGCTCGATGTGAAAACCCACGACCCGATCACGCAGGCGCCCCGGTCGATTCTCCGCCGGCAGGCCGAGAAGGCGAAGAAACTGGGATACACGGTCTTTGCCGCATCGGAGCTGGAGTACTACCTGTTTCAGGATTCATTCCGGGAATGTTCGCAAAAAAAATACGCCGGCCTTCAGCCGGCCGGCTGGTACATCGAGGATTACCACATGCTTCAGGGGACGCGCGAGGAGGAATTCAACGGCGCCGCGCGTCGGCATCTGGCCGCATCCGGCATTCCGGTGGAGAATTCCAAAGGCGAATGGGGGCTGGGCCAGCATGAACTGAACATCCGATACGCCCCGGTTCTCGATATGGCTGACCGGCACAGCATTTTCAAGCAGTGTCTCAAGGAACTCGCGGACCGGATGGGCCGGAGCGTGACGTTCATGTCGAAGTTCGCGTCGGACCAGGCCGGGTCGAGCTGTCACATTCATCTCTCACTCTGGAAATCGGGCCGGAACATTTTTGCCGGCAAGTCGGGAGGGTCGGACATATTTCGATGGTTTCTTGGCGGCTGGATCGAGCGAGTCCGGGAGTTCATGGTTTTTTACGCATCGACCGTCAACGCCTACAAGCGGTATCAGACGGCGTCGTGGGCGCCGACGCGTCTGGCCTGGAGTTATGACAACCGGACCGCGGGATTCCGGATTATTGGGGAGAAAGAGAGCTTGAGGATTGAATGCCGGATCCCGGGCGCGGACTGCAATCCCTACCTGGTCTACGCGGCGGCCATGGCATCGGGCCTTGACGGGATCGCCCGGAAAGTCGAGCCGCCGCCGATGTTCGAGGGAGATGTTTACTCCGCCCGCAAACTGCCGCATGTGCCCCGGACCCTTCGGGATGCGACCGACCTGTTTGAGCGGAGCGAATTTGCCCGGGCGACATTGGGCCGGGATGTCTTTGAGCATTATCTTCATTTCTTCCGCGCCGAACAGGAGGCGTCGGACCGGGCGGTGACCGACTGGGAACGCCGGCGATACTTCGAGCGGATCTGATGGGTTCCAAACCGGTCATCGGGATCACCACGTACAGCCGGGATGAGGATGGGAAATTTTTTCTTCCGGGAAATTACGTCGACGCGGTCCGCCGATCCGGCGGCCTGCCGCTGCTTCTGCCTCACGGTGAATCCGACCCGCAGGACCTGGTCGATATTCTGGACGGACTGATTCTTCCTGGCGGCGGAGACCTGGATCCGTCGACCTACGGCGGCCGGGCGCACGAGACGATGTATTGGATAGACGCGGAACGGGACGACATGGAAATCGACCTGGCGCGCCGGGCGGTCAAGATGGGTCTGCCGACTTTGGGCATCTGCCGGGGCACGCAGGTACTGAACGTCGCGCTGGGCGGAACCCTGATCGAGCACCTGCCGGACGAAGTCGGCGATCAGACTGAGCACCGGGCGCCGCCGCGAAAACCCGTCCGGCACAGGGTCACCGTCCAGTCGGGAAGCCGGCTGGCCCGGATCATGGGTCATCTGGAATTTGACGCCGATTCCTGGCACCACCAGGCGCTGCGCCGGGTCGTGCCGAGTCTTCGAGTAGTCGCCCGCGCGCCAGACGGAACGATTGAAGCGGTCGAGATGCCGGATCACCCGTGGCTCATCGGCGTTCAGTGGCACCCGGAACTGTCGGCGTCGACCGATCCGGTTCAACAGAGGCTCTTTCACGCGCTCATCGAAGCGGCGTGCGCGGGCCGGGGCGACAGCGCGGCATGAGGCTGAGCGGCAAAGTCGCCCTCATCACGGGCGCCGGAAACGGGATTGGCCGGGAGTCGGCGTTTCTCTTCGCCAGAGAGGGCGCCGCGGTCGTCGCCGTCGACATCGATGTCGATGCGGCCGGTCAGGTGGTGTCCGATATCGCGACCGGGTCCGGCGCGGCCATCGCCGTGAAGGCTGACGTGTCACGCGCGGGCGATTGCGAGCGGATGGTCGCGGAGGCGGAAAACAGATTCGGAAGACTCAACATTCTCTTCAATAACGCCGGCATCATGGACTCCATGGACGACGACGCGGTGAACACGGATGAGTCGGTCTGGGAAAAAACATTGGCGGTCAATCTCAAGAGCGTCTTTCTCGGCTGCAAGTTCGGCATTCCGGCTCTGCGCCGCGCCGGCGGCGGATCCGTCATCAATACCGCGTCCTTTGTCGCCCACATGGGCGCCGCCACTCCACAGCTGGCGTACACGGCCAGCAAGGGAGGCGTGCTCGCGCTCTCCCGCGAACTGGCGGTTGTTCATGCCCGGGAAAACATCCGCGTCAACGCACTCTGCCCGGGCCCGCTCCGGACGGAACTCCTCATGAAATTCCTCGATACCGCGGAAAAAAAACAGCGCCGGCTTGTCCATATTCCCATGGGCCGGTTCGGCGAACCCCGCGAGATCGCCGCGGCGGCCCTCTTTCTCGCCACGGATGAGTCGTCCTTTATCACCGGCGCGTCCCTGATGGTCGACGGAGGCATCACCGCCGCCTACGTCACGCCCTTATGAATTCTCCGGCCAGACGCCGGGCGGTCCTGAAAGTGGTCAATCCGTTCAACCAGAAAACCGTTTGCGCATTTCCCTGGGACGGTCCCGCCGAGATCGAGTCGAAACTGGAGTCGGCCCGAAAGGCGCAAGCGCGGTGGAGCCGGCTGGATGTGCCGGAACGAATCCGGCGGATCGAATCCGGACTCGATTATTTTCGGGCGCACCGGGACCGCATCGCGCGGGATATCACGGTTCAGATGGGAAAGCCGATCACCCAATCCCGGCGGGAGATCGATACGTTTTTTGAGCGCGCGAGATACATGATGTCCATCGCCGTCAAGTCGCTGGCGCCGGATGTGATGCCGGCCCGGGGCGGGATGTCTCTCAGGATGGAGCACGTTCCGCTGGGCGTCGTCCTGAACATTGCCGCATGGAATTATCCGCTTCTCATCCCCTGCAACGTCGTTGTCCCGGCGCTTTTGGCCGGCAATACGGTGCTCCTGAAACACAGCGAGCGTACGCCGCTGTGCGGCCGGCATTTCGAGCGGGCGTTCGGCAGGGCCGGCATGCCGGGGCTGGTCACGAATCTGACGACGACTCACGACGCGACCGCCCGCGTGATTTCTGATCCGCGCGTGGGGTTTGTCGCTTTCACCGGATCGGTCCGCGGGGGCCGGCAGGTCTACCGGAAAAGCGCGCGCCGGATTGTGGATGTCGGGCTGGAACTGGGCGGCAAGGATCCCGCGTATGTGGCGGAGGACGCGGACATGGACTTCACGGTGGAGAATGTGGTCGACGGCGCCTGTTATAACGCGGGGCAGTCGTGCTGCGCCGTGGAGCGGGTGTATGTGCACCGGACGAGATACGACGAATTCCTGCAAAAAGCCATACCGGTTCTCCAACGGTACCGGATGGGGGATCCTCTTGAGGAAACGACAACGATGGGACCTCTTGCCAGGAAATCCTTGCCCGCGGAACTGGGCCGCCGGGTAAAGGCGGCGGTTTCGATGGGCGCGGAAATTCTGCTGGGCGGCGCCAGGCCCCGGCTGGCCGGAAATTTTTTTCCGCCGACCCTTCTGGCCAACGTCCCGCAGGCGTCGCGGGTGATGCGCGAGGAAAGTTTTGGCCCGATTGTGCCGGTCAAAGCGGTGAGCGGCGACGCGGAGGCGGTGCGGCTGATGAACGACAGCCGGTACGGCCTGACGGCGTCCGTCTGGACAAGGGACCGCTCCCGGGCCGAATTCTTCGCCCGCGCGCTGGATGCGGGCACGGTGTATCAAAACCGGTGCGACTACCTCCACCCGGCGCTCGCCTGGACCGGCGCGCGGGACAGCGGCTTGGGATCGACGCTGTCCAAATACGGTTTTTTTCATCTGACCCGCAGAAAAAATATTCATTTCCGGCCGGCGGTCTGGCCCAAGTACTGAGGATAGATGGCCAAGCGGAAAAAGGTTTTGATCGTCGATGACGACAGGGATTTTATCGAGGTCTATAAGGCGCGTCTGGAAAAATTGGGTTACGAATCCGCCGGCGAGACGGATCCGACCGAGGCCCGATGGGTGATCCGCAGGTTTCTACCGGACGCGCTCATACTGGATCTGAACATGCCCGGCATGAGCGGGTTCGACCTCATGGTCAACCTGCCGCAGGAATTCGGCGGCAACCCCATTCCCATTCTCGTCTTTACCGGCCGGCAGATCCCCACCGATGAGCATGAGGCCCTGCGGCTGGGCGCGACGGGGGTTTTCATCAAGGGGAAAGACGAGCAGGCGCTGCTGGAGAAACTCCAACAGCTTATCGGGAACTGATCAGCTCCACATCAAAGATCAGCGTCGCGTTCGGCGGAATCACGCCGCCCGCGCCGCGCGATCCGTATCCGAGATTCGACGGAATGATTAATTTCCGTTTCTCGCCCGGTTTCATCCCCGCCACGCCCTCATCCCAGCCTCGAATGACCTGGCCGCCGCCGAGCGGAAACAGAAACGGCGTGCCGCGGTCAAGCGAGCTGTCGAATTTGGTTCCGTTTTCGAGCCATCCCGTGTAATGGACCGTCACGGTCTGGCCGGCGGTGGCGCCGGCGCCCGATCCCTGTTTGAGTATTTCATAGGCCAGTCCCGAAGGTGTCGTCACCCTCTGGCCCGCCGGAGCCGCATTGCCGGGTTTCGCCGGTTCCGCCTTTTCTGAAGTAGTCAAGTCAGTGCCGCCTTTCTGTTCGCATCCAGAAACGAGGATGGCCAGGACGCCGCACGCGGCGCAGAGGCTTTGAGGTCTTCTTCTCATCTTTGGATTCCGAGCATGGAATTGCCCGTGTAAAACGTGCCCGCCACGCAGGCGATCATGAACGTCGCCAGCGCGCCGCCGACCATGGCCTTGAATCCCAGACTGGCCAGCTCGTGCCGGCGGGAAGGCGCCAGTGGGGAAATGCCGCCGATCTGAATGGCGATCGAGGCGAAATTGGAAAATCCACAGAGCGCGTAGGAGACGATCACGATCGATCGCGGATCGAGCGGCGCCGCTTCTCCCCGTGATACCGCTCCCAGAATACTCGACAGATCCAGATAGGCGATGAATTCCGTCAGGACCAGTTTTTCACCCAGCAGCTTGCCCACCGTGAGGCAGTCCTGCGCCGGCACGCCCATGAAAAATGCCGCGGGCCAGTGAAGCCATCCCAGAATCAGCTGAATCGATAGATCCGTTCCCGGCGCCAGCGGTCCCTTGAGCAGGTAAGACGCGTCGGCCGCCAGGCCCAGGGCCAGGATCGTTCCCCAAACCGCCGAACCCCAGGGTTTCGGGCGGTACATTTGCAAAAAGAGGGGCAACCAAGCGGCGATGCCGACCAGGATGATCTGGCGTGTCAGGGTCGATCCGGACGAAGTGGACTTGCCGACGAAATAGACAACAAACAGAACCGAAAGCAGCATCCAGACTTTGATGTCCCTCATCGGGCCTGCCCGCTGGATCCACAAGAGGGCCGCGATCGCGGCGACCAGCATGAGATTGAATACAACAAATCCGTTTCCGTCCCGGAAGAATCCGCCGAGCCAGCCAACGCCGAGGTTGGCCATGGCGATGAGGGCGACGAACGAAACCAGCATGGCGGCGACGTTGATCGCCAGCTGCCAGCCCACCGTCGTGCCGGATGCGGCGGCGTCTATCACGTTCGCGTCCTCGATCGGCACGTCCGTCCGGACCTCCCCCTTGGTCAGCGGATCTTCGCGTTCCGGGACCATGACTTTGGCGAAGATGAACGCCGCGGGCGCCGACAGGAGCGACGCCGAGATGAGGTGGGCGGCGATGTTGGGGAAATATCCGGAGAGCATCATGATATAGGCTCCGAGAACCCCGCCGGCGGTATTGGCGAATCCGCCGACCATGATGGCCATCATTTCAGACCGAGTCATTTTTTCGATGTAGGGCCGGATGACCAGCGGCGCCTCGGTCTGGCCGACGAAAATGTTCGCCGAATTCGACAGCGCCTCCGCGCCGCTGACCCCCATCGTCCGGGCCATGATTTTGGCGAAGAGGACGACGATCTTCTGCATGACGCCCAGGAAATAGAGAACCGATATCAAGGCGCTGAAAAAGATGATGGTGGTCAGAACCTGAAAGGCAAAGAAAAATCCCGGCAAAAACCCGTACTTCACCGCCGGCGCGATCGCCATGGCCGCATCCCGCACCGCCGTGTCCGGGTGGGTCGCGCCCATCCCGACCACCGCCTCACCGACTTTGGTCAGGTACCCCTTGAGCGATGACACGTCGGATCCGTTGGCGGATCCTACGGAATTAAAAACGAAGACGGCGCCTTTTTCGCTGAATCCGAGAAGCGCGTTAAAAACGTCGTTCAGTTTCAGAAAAAACCGAGCCCCGGGATCCCACCACAGGACCAGAAATCCGAACACCATCTGAAGCGCGATCCCCCAGCCGACAACACGCCACGGAAAGCGCCGCCGGTCTTCGGAAATCAGCCACGCGATTGCGATGAAAACAAAAATACCGCAGAAGGAAATTAGATTTTGCACGTGATGCACAGAATCACAAAAGGCTCAGGCAGTCAATCGACCCGGTGAAATCGGACGGGGAAGATCGTCTGAAAACATTGAAAAACACTCACTGCGGAGGACGCAACGGACATCAAAAGCCGGCGATTCGCAGTCCGATGAAACAGACCGTCATGAACGCCAGTCCCACCGGGATCCCGAATTTCGCCCACTCGCCGCTTCGAATACCCAGTTTGCCCGCGCAGATGATGTTTGGAATGTTTCCCGGGATCATCATGCCGCCGGAAATCAACAGCCCCATGAGCAAAAACCGGATGCGGTCGGCGTCCATTCTCGGAGAAATTTCCGCGGCCGCCAGCGTCGCGTTGTCGAGCACGGCCGAGACCATGTTCAACCAGTACAGCGCCGAACTGGGCATCTGAACCAGGTACCGGTCGACGATGGGTGAGAATCCGTGACCCAGCAATACCAGGGCGGCGACGAAAACGTAGACCTTGGCGGCCCGGGTCAGGATGGTTCGAATCTCCTCCGGGGCGTCCTCCATGAGACCGGCAGCCGACGTTGGTTGCCCCGGGCCAAGCCGCAAAACCAGCAGTCCCAGGAGCAGAATCGCTCCCAGCACCCAGGCCCAGAGCAGCCTTGCGAGAAAAAAGAAATCGGCCGCGTGTGGTGGGCCGGAGAGTTTCGCGGTGGCGATGGTGGACAGCGGCTCGCCCAGCGGCGTTAGGACCGCGCCCAGACCGATGGAATAACAGGTCAGAATCACAATCGCCCGCTCGTGCGAGCGGTCCAATTGAAGACCGGAGATGATTTCGACAAGCACGAGCGCCGCAATAATGGCCGTGATGACGCTCGACAGAAGACCCAGCCCGACCACGACGGAAAACAAAAAGAGTTTCAGCCCCATCCGCGCGGCCACGGCCGACACACGCCGGCGAAGGCTATCCCGGAACCGTCGAAAGAGGAGACCGAACACCAGCACGGCCGCCGAAATTTTGACCGGTTCAACCAGCGCTTCCGCGATCACGTGGCGGCTCCAGATGCCGGAGAGCGTGACCGACGCGATCCCCATCACCAGCAAAAAAGCCTCCAACTCCTCCTCGACCCAGCGCACCGCGAACGGCAGGATCAAAACCAACCCCATCACCGCGCCCAGGCCGCTCAGAACCCACACCTCACTCATGATCGCCTACCCATAGATTTGGAGAAGTATATCCAAACATCTGATATATTGCGAGGGGTTGCGGCCCCATCCGGAGTCTCCTAGTCTCCGGCGGATCGTATGCCTGACCCCATTCTCCATTCCATTCTCATTCCGCCGCCCCATTCCGCCATTCCGACCCATTCCACCCCCATTCCCACCCCATGACGACGCCAAGACCGATGAGAATTGACAGGGCCATCACATGTTACCGGCTGCCCCGGCCGCTGACGTAGACTACGATATGGCGCCCGCATAGGCGGACGAATCTGTTCCGGGATCGCCGAGCGTGCCCATGAGGATGGCAACGATTTCCCCGATGGGCGATGACTTCGGGACGAAGGTCGTGGCGTCGGCATAGAAGCCGCCTGTGATTCGGTCGGTCGGGTCGCCGTAGACGATGAGCGGCGCGGGATAGTTTCTGGATTTTTTCATAAAATGGATGAGATCGACGCCGTTGATCTGGGATGAATTTCGGCCGAAGTCTAAGTCAAGAATGACCGCATCGGACTTTTCCGACGAGAAACAATCGACGGCTTTGTTCCAGGTATACGCCTGCATGACCCGGCATCCCTCCAGTATCAGACGCGCTTCGAGGGCTTTCTGAACCGATTCGTCTTCGCAGATGACGAGGATTTTCGGGCTTGGGCGCTTCATTTTCCGGCTCGCTCCTTCGCTTTGTCCCGCTGTTCAACCGCGCGGATGAGATTCTCCTGGGTGGCGATCTTTTTCCGGCCCGTCTTTAAGTAGTTCCCGGTGAAAAAGTGCGCTTTTCATAAAACATTTTGACGAAAATATTTT
>CAZHRJ010000066.1:0-16668 GCA_964534765.1 uncultured bacterium | reverse complement strand
AGCATCAGCCCGATGATGACCGCGAGGAGGCCGCCGGTGATGACCAGCGAATCGATGACGTTCTGCCGCAGGATGAGGTACTGAAAGCCCATCAGGTAGGCGCCCAGCGGGAAGACCGCTGAAACCTGCTCCATGAGCCGGACGCTGATGTAGGGTTTCAGAATCCGATAGACGTCCCTTGGGGCGACTTTGAGTTTGGGCGGTTTGTACGGAATGGGCTTGCCCTGCGCGTCCTTCTGGATTTTCGGCGCAAGATCCCTGTAGCTGATCTGGTTTTGCCGGACGGAAACTTCCTTGGAAAATTCGCCGAACCGGATCGTGTCTTGTGGCATTCACATCCCTTTCATGTGTTCGATCAGATTGCGGGGATTATAGGGGATGCGGGGCGCGTTGTCAATTCCATTTTTCCAATCAAAAGCTCTTTTTTACCCATCTCAGATAATGGTCCAAGGACTGAATGAATACGTCTTTCTGGAGGATTCCATTCTCGTCGTTCAGGGACACGATGCGGCCGGGCATGATATCGAGTTTCGAGAATACATCCCGGAAGCGGAGGATGGAGGCACCCATGCGGGGCGCCGGCGAACGAGTCATTTTGATTTCGATAGGGAAGACCTTGAGACCCTTCTCGATGAGGATGTCCACTTCGAGATCGTTGTGAGTCCGGACGTAATACAGACTGGGACGTTTGGCCCGATTGAAAAAAGCCTTGACGGTTTCCTGAACAACGAAATTTTCGAACAGTGGCCCACCCATTGGGCCATTCAGAAGGGTCTTTCGATCCCGGATGCCGGTCAAGTAACAGACCAGACCGCAGTCTAGAAAGTAGACTTTGGGGCTTCGGGTAATCCGCTTGCCGAGGTTGCGGTAAAAAGGATTCAGCAAATAGACCATCTGGCCGGCCTCAAGAACAGACAACCAATTTTTTACTGTGTTCACGGAAACGCCCAGATCGCTTGACAGGCCGGAGAGTGTCAGAACCTGTGCGCATCGCGTGGCCAGAAGGCGGACAAACTGCTGGAAGTCGCGAAGGTTTCCGATATTATAGACGGTCCTGACATCCCGTTCCAGATAGGTCTGCAAATAGGCGCCGTACCACGCGTCCGCATCCATGCGCGGTTGCATGCAGATTTCGGGAAACGAACCTCGTAGACTCGCCGACACAAAGGCATGAAGGGGCGGCGTGTTGTTGCGGCCCCCACGGACAGGCGGCACATGCCCCACTTCCTCCAAGCTAAATGGCAGAAGATTCAGCAGGCAGACACGGCCGGCCAGGGAGTCACCGAGGTTTTTGATCAGATGGAACTGCTGGGAGCCGGTGAAGATGAACCGCCCGCGCCGGCCCCGATTTTTGTCAATGAGGATCTTGATGTAGGACAGCAGTTCCGGGACGTACTGAATCTCATCAAATACCACCGGCTCCGGGATGTTCTCCAGAAACAGCACGGGATCGGAAAGCGCTTTCTCCCGGGTGAGGGGATCGTCGAAGGAGACGAATCGGAAGTCTTTTCTAAATACATTTTTCAGAAGGGTCGTCTTACCGGCCTGCCGGGGTCCGGTCAGGGCCAGGGCTGGAAACTGCCGGAAGAGCGCCCGCAGGGATACCTCGATTTCCCGGTGGACATAGATATCCCTAGCCATGCCTGAACACTACCACGGCCCTGCTGGGCGCGTCAAGACAATATTGCAGTGTGGATGCACAAATGCCTTTCTCTGGCGGCGTATATCCAAGAAGGAATTCATCGAACTGATATCCGGATCCGCCGAGGCCGACCGGGTGTTTGAGGCGATGGTGGCCAGCGGGCATCTCGATCAGCCCGCGCAGGGCTTCATTTTCACCCGCAACGTCGACGTGGGCCTCATCAACACGATGAGTTTCGAGAACACCACCCCCTACCCCGCCACGATGGAACAGATCATCAAGGCCATCGACCAGATGCAGGGGAACACCCGCTGGAGAAGCACCGGGATTGTCAAATCGGGCGGAGCGCCCAAGCGAAAAATGCTGAAGAACCTGATCAGCCTGAACTGCATCGTTCGTCGCGGATTCGGCGACGCCTGTTCGCTGGTCGCAATGGAAGCCGGCGACGGCGGCACATCCACCTACTACGCCACAGCCACCCCGATCGAACAGTCCGAAGGCGAAGACATCGGCGGCACCGACGAGCGGGAGATCATCGCGCTGACCATCGGCGAAAAACAGGTCAACCCGGTGGTCCAGGCGATCACCTCGATGCCGCAGCTCGCCGGTCATCCTCTTCGCCTACCCCTCGCCGCAGGCGCTGACGTATTTGAAATAGCGAGCGGAAGTTCCGATGATGGATCTTGCGGCCGCGCATGGAAAACGAGTAGGGCCGCTCGACCCCCTATCTGTTTCACAAGGGATGTGCTACAAGCAACAGGCGAAACAATAGAGAGGTTGAAATGAATCGTTCGGTCATCAAACGCTTGCGCCGTACAGTCCGGGTCATCTTCAAATACGTCTACCGCTGGTTCTTCGCCTGCCCGGACAAGCTCTCCCACTCGAAGATCTCGACCTTTCTCTCCTGCTCGCTCAAATACCATTTCCAGTACGGCAAGAAATGGCCGACCCGCCAGACGGGGCCGCTCACGTACGGATCCGTCATCCACAAAATCCTTGAACTGTTTCACGCTCGCTACGACATCCAGCTTGCCACAGAGGAAGATATCCTTGATCTTTTGGAGGAGCACTGGTCATCGGAGGGGTTTAAGTCGCCTGATGAGGAACAGGAATACAAAGCGCGCGGCCGCCGGCTTCTTTCAAAATATCTGGCCGAGGCGAAGGCCAATCCGGCCAATGTTTGGCGGACGGAGCTCTTTGTCGAGGCGGCGATCGCCGGAGTCTCCGTCGTCGGCCGGATGGACCGGGTGGACCGGGAGCCGGACGGGAGCCTCACGATCGTCGATTACAAAACGGGCGACAAAATGTCGGATCCCGAATCCCTTCAATCGGACCTTCAGGCCAATCTGTATTATCTGCTGGGCGAGAAGACCATCGGCCGGAAATTCAAAAAGTTCTATTACTGGTATCTGGAAAAAGACCGAAAAGTTCCCGTCACGATAACGGACGCGGCCCGCAGGGAGACGGAGCGGATCATCCGGACCGCGGCGCACCGGATGCAGTATGATGACCCGAAACCGAAAAAGGGCGTGCTGTGCAACTGGTGCGATTATTACGAACGCTGTCCGGCATGGAAGAGCCGCCCCGAACGGCTCTACAAGCTCGTCCGCGAATCGGATGACCGGCTGGGATTGTCCTATTCTAAAATCAGCCAGTATCTGAACTGTCCCATGGTCTACAAGAAGGTTTATCTCGACAAAATTTCCCCGAAACCCAAGGGATTTTTCGCCATCGGCCACACGGTTCATCAGACGATGGAGGAGTTTTACATGTATGACGGCCCGTTGGCCGAACCGCCTCTGAAATGGCTCCTCAAGCTCTATCACGAACACTGGATCGGCCGGGGCTATGAGGCGAAAGATGTCGAGGACCAGATGAAGCGGGAGGGCGAGCAGTGGATACGGAACTACTATGCCAAGTATGTGAAGGGCAAATTCCGCCGGGGAACCTACAAAGTCGAAGAATATTTCGAACTGCCGCTCGGGCGGCACGCGATCATCGGGTACATGGACCGACTCGACAAAAATGACGACGGCACCTTCTCGCTCGTTGACTACAAAACCGATCCCGTCATGCGGACGCAAGAGGATGTGAACAAGGACAAACAGCTGTTTCTCTACGCCTGGGCATGCAAAAAGCTGGGCATTCCACTGCGGGACCAGACATTGATTTTCGTCAAATTCAACGAACACCTCACCACGACGCACACGGAAAAGGACATCGCGGATTTTGAAGCCGAGATGCTGAAGGTCGCGGCCGAGATGATCGAAGCCGAGCGAATCGCGCGGACCGCAACGCCCGCGGAGATTGAAAAGCGGTTCGCTCCCAGGATCAACAAATACTGCGGCGGCTGCGACTACTTGCCGGTCTGCCCCAAACGCGAGGAAATTCTGACCCAGCACAAGGACAAGATCATGCACGCGATCGACGAAACCAAATTGAGGGACCGGATGCCCGAGGCGGAAGACGCCGACGTCGAATCGGAGCCGGCGGAACCCTCGGCCACGCCATGACGAAAGCGGCCACCTGACATGCAGACCGCCGGTCGAATGGTCCTCTTCGGCATGATCGTCGCCATGCTCCTCGGCGCATCCGTCCTCTTCTGGAGAAATGATTTCAAATTTGAAAACATGTTCGAGTCCCACTGGAAGAAAACACTGCAAAGCAACGCGGAGTATTATCCCGCCGTCGGCAAGGGAACCCTCCCGGCCGCCGAAACCGATCCGTCCTGGGCGACGGAAGGATACTGACCATGTCCCTAACTCCGGGCCGGATCTTCGATTGGTTCCGATCGAAGTCGGGCGTGAAGTTGCCGGATCGGAGGCCGGTGGCGTTGCGGCCCAGCCTGAAAAAATCGCCGTTCTGGATCCCGCGGCATCTCTTCATCCTTTTCTGCTACGCGTACATTTTCGGAATTGTTACCGGTGTGTATGTCTACCGCATCCCGCCGTCGCTTCTGATCTACGGATATGGAGCGCTCACCTCGGGTCTGCTGGCCGCCTGCGTCATTGGATTCCTCAAACGCCGGCACGTCTGGACCGCCGCCGCTCTGGCCCTTTTCGCCGCCACTCTGGGTCTTGTCAACTACTCGCGCGCGCTCGACACGTCCGACCCCCGGCACCTGGTTCATTTCGCGGGCGAAGGGTTTGACGAGCGGGTCACTCTCGCCGGAGTGGTGACGTCCGATCCGGACATCCGGGAACGGTACACCAATCTGGTGGTGGATCCGGTCACGATTGAAACCGAAGAGGGTGAGACCGTCCGGCCAAGTGGCGGCGGCGTCATGGTGCGGCTCTATCCGGACAGCCTCGATTCATATGGGGACTACGCCTACGGCGACAGCATTCTGGTCCGGGCGCCGCTGGTCATCCCGCGCCGCGCCGCCAATCCGGGGGCGTTCGACTACCGCCAGTGGCTGATCGAGCGGCAGGGCTGTTACGCGACGATGCAAATCCGGCGAAATTCGGAAATCAAAAGACTGGGACGGAACCGCACGCAGTTCCTTGTCGATTTCTCTCTGCGGATGAAAGAAAAAATTCTCGAGTCGATCCGCCTGACGATGCCATACCCCGAATCCTCCTTCCTGGGCGGCGTGACCCTCGGCCTGAAGGGCGGCGTGACGCAGAAGACCCGGTTCGAATTCCAATCGACCGGCATCGCGCACGTTCTGGCGGTGTCCGGTCTTCATGTGGGATTCGTCGCGGTCCTGCTCCTCATGCTGGCCCATTTGTTCAATCTGCCGGATAAATTTCATCCGGTATTTATCGTTCTGGGGTTGATCGTTTTCTCGATCATCACCGGATCTTCCCCGGCTACCGTTCGGGCGGCCATCATGTTCAGCATGTTCATCTGCATCCGGTATTACATGACGGGACTGGGGCTCGTGGCGTCGACGCTTCTCACTATTCCCGTCGCGGCCCTCGCGATCCTTCTGTCCAATCCCCTGCTCGTGATGGACGCCAGTTTTCTGCTGTCGTTTGGCGCGGTCCTCTCGCTGGGACTTTTGACCTGGCCGATTCAGATGGTTTTCAACCGCCTCTTCGTCGGGTTTCGATTGGTGGCGGCCGGCCTGACGGTTGTGATTCTGACCTGGCTGGCCGGCGCGCACTGGGGCATGTTCTTTGATCGCGCGACCGCCATACCGATTTTCGGGAGTCTGTCAATTCTCTGGGCCGCGGCTTTTTTGCTCCAGAATAAATTTCCAACAGCCGTTCCATACGGATTTACGTCGATTCATCCCTGGATCGGATCCTTTATCGCCGCGCAGGTCGCCATCAATCTGGGCAACAGCCCGCTCTTCGCGCTCTATTTTTACCGCCTGTCGATTTCCGGCTGGTACGCTAATTTCATCGCCATTCCGCTCTGCGGCATCATCGTCCAGTTGGGAATTCTCGCAGGATTGTTTTATATGATCCCGGTCGTCGGGCCCTATCTGGCCGCGATGATCAATGGGGGCAACTATTTGTTTTGCGCGTTTTTTCTGGGCAGCGCGACATTTTTTTCAAGCCATTTTCCGTATCCCTACGTCGGCACGCCGTCGGCGGAATTCTCCGCCGTCTATTACGCCGTCCTCGCGCTATTTATCTGGCATCGGCCCATCTGGCATCGAATCAAAACCGTTTACACGTGGTGGCTTTACCGGGAGCAGGTTCCGGAAGTCCGTGGAAAACTCTACGCGACGCTGGCCGTGTCGGTTCTTCTGGTCAGCCTCCCGGCATTCTACGTGATGGGCAACTCCTCCGGGCCACGGCTTCGAATCGCCATTCTCGATGTCGGCCAGGGAAGTGCGACGATCATTCAGACCCCGGCCGGAAAAGGCATCCTCGTCGACGGCGCGCCGTTCGACGACTTCCGCAATTTCAACGCCGGCCAAAACATCGTCGCCCCCGCCCTGTCGAATTACGGCATCAATGTCCTGGACCACGTGATCCTGACGTCGTTCAAACCCGAGCACATGGGCGGCCTGCCGTTTCTTCTCCGGCAATTCCACGTCAAGGAGTTTGTCGACTGTCTGCCAACGGATATGGCCGATGCGAAGACATCCTGGGACACGTTTGCCGGTCGCGTCGCCCAATCGCCCTATGCCCCGCTTTTAGAAAGCAAATTCACCGACGAGATTTTTGACCAATACCGCCAGGTTCTTGAGGCGGTCGAAGAAAAACGCGCGCGGCGGGTCTATCCGCATGGCCGTCACGTGATTCTCGAAGAACAGACGCCCTACGGCATCCTGCGCATTTCAACAGTGGCCTTGCCGGACTCGGGTCTGTCCATCCCGCGGCGGACCGCGCAGGTCAAAATTGAGTGGGGGCCAACCTGGTCCGTTCTTCTGACCGGGGATCTCTCGAAAGAGGAGATGGCGCTGACCGCAAAGACCGTCTCTGCCGCGCTCAACGCCGCCGTTCTTTTGTTGCCCTCCCATGGGCAGGTCTTCGAACAGTCGTTCCTGTCGGCCGTATCGCCCAGGTATGCGGTGGCCCAGTCCAGATTGCCCTTCCGGCAGCGCGCCGCCAAGCCGAGCGGGACGGAAGAGGAACTGGTCAACTATTTTCAAAAGGAAGAGGTCACCTATTTTCAAACCAACAAAACCGGCGCGATCCTGATCGAAAGCGACGGAAAGCGGTTTTCCGTCAGGCCATACACGCCTTATTGAGTACGATAAAAATAATGGGAGTTGTCAGGGGCCAAGGGTTCGAGGGCTGGAATGGCTGGAATGGGTCACTGGAATTCACTGGAGTGACTGGAATGGGTAGAGTCGAGGTGAGGCGCGGTGACGGCGAATAGGCCGTTCCGTTTCCTCACCTCGACTCTACCCGTGACCCCCCGTGACCCAGCATGGAGAGGGACGTCCCCGAAGTCGCCCGGATATCCGCCGATCTGGGCAAGCGGGGGTTGGTGAATGTCCTCAAGGAGGAGGAACTGCGAAAAACGGCGAAAAGCGCCGGGTATTACGTCGTTGTGGCGAGGGTCGCGGCCGGTGTCGGAGACACCGGCACTTGGGGCGTCGGAGACGCTGACCCGGCGAATGACAATGTCCTCGGCTTCGCCATATCCTCCTATTCATGGGGAAAACTTCATATTGAGGAGGTCGGCGTTCGAAAGGACATGCAGGGGCGTGGCATCGGGAAAAAACTGATTCGCCATCTGATTGAGCATGCAAAGGAGAGGAAACTGCCGGAGGTCTATTGCGAAGTCAAGGAAAAGAACGCGGCCTCTTTGAGATTATTTTTCGGGCTTGGCTTTCAAGAGCGCCTGCACATCGCCTTGGGCGCCGACGCGTTTTACGGCCTGTATGTGCCGTTGGAGGCATAAATGCAAGCGGGTCAGGTTATGGGCCGTTTTCTCCGTTCGAGATCGTCGGTTTGCCTTGTTTGACGGCGATATTCGGCAGTTGAAACACGACGGCGCCGCGAAGTTTCTCCGCCGGTTTCTTGATCCCGAACGTATGCGTTCTGCCGCCTTTGCCCTCGCCGGCTTTACTGCCTTCATATTTCCAGTCGGATATTTTCAAGAACGGTATGTCCACCCGCCAGATCAACACGTCTTTTCCGTGTTTCATCATTTTCGTTTCGTCGATGCAATAACGCCAAACGATGTACCACCCCGGGTGATTGTAATGCGACTGAATGGGCCATGGACGCGTCGTACCCTTTGATTCCAAAGCCTCCTCCGGCCGCGGGTTTAATTTGCCGGTCAACGAAAGGTCCGGAAATCTTTGCTGGGCAACGTCGGGATGCCTGTGTTTCTTATAGGGACTCAACGAATCAAGCGCCTTTGTTCCAAAAATGCCGACCAGAGCGCTGAAGACGTTGGCCTGTTCATAGAAAACATCGACGAATTCCGATGTCTGTTTTTCGATATATTCGATGGCCCTCCGGATATGCGCGATCTTGAGTTCCCGGGGGAGAGGAACATCTTTGTCGAACCCTTCCCTATCGAACGGCATGGGCGACTTTCTTCAATCTGAGCAGCATCGGCCGGTTGGTTCGACGGCAAACGACGAGTGATTGGGGCAACCGCGCCAGTTTGGGGATTCCCTGTCCGGCGATCCTGAAAAATTCGGCGTCAGATTCAATGCCGATGCTGTCATAGCCGATCGCCGCGGCCGCCGCAATCGTCGACCCGCCGCCCATGAATGGATCGAGGACGACGCCTTTCCCCATAGGCAAAGCGGCGCGGACGATTTGCCGCATGAAGGATTGGGGTTTCAGAGAAGGATGCGGCGCAAGCGTTCGCTCTTCCGGCCTTGTCGGAGATGAGAGGATGACGTCCGAGAAAGGCAACTCGCCTGACACGCGGCGGAGTCCCCCCGTCTTCCATTTTCGTAAATTGTCCTGAACTCTTCCTTCGCAGGGTTTTCGAAAAAGCCCCCAAGGCTCCCAGGAGGATCTCGGCATCACCGTCACATCCGGAAATTCTTCGTGAGCATTTTTGGGCCGGTCGCCTCCCCGCAAGGTCTGCACCAGCCGGACGATTTCACCCCGTTTCTCAAATCCGGCTTTCAGCAGAGGTTCATAGACCAGATAAGAAAGCAGTGGATTTGTTGCGATGAACACGTGGCCTCCGGGGACCAGAACCCTGTGCGCGCAGGATGCGAATTCCACGAAAAATATTTTCAGTTTTTCCCTGTCCTCATCGGTCAGCACGGTAAATCTCGGAAGCGGACTGCGCTTGCAGCCGTCGAAAGAGGGCGGGATCCGCCAGACGCCGCCCCGGCCGTTGCGCAGTTTGATTTTCTCGTCTTCCGTGTATTCCTTCAATCCGTAGGGAGGATCGGTCACGATGGCTTGAACGGTTTCTGGAATTTGCTCGCGCATCCATGAGAAACAATCAGCCAGAAAAAGTTTGCAGGTTGCGCCGTTGATTTGCCGTGTAATTCTTGTGTTCATATCTCCCACCCTGCTCATTATCTTATTTGATCATCCAAAATCTGAATTTTATGCTTACCCGCGGAGGTAGGCAACAACTTCCTTTGTGATCTGCTCGGGAGATTTGTCGTTGGGTCGCTTCACTCTTTCGGCCCACGGTCTCCCAGGATGAAGAGTATCCCACGCCGATTTCTTTTGGCCTCTCCGAGTTTTCCCCTGGTTATGGTGGCCGAACCCGTCAACAAGCATGTTCCACACCGGCCTGAACGTCTCGATCAGCAACGACTCGCCGAGGGGTATCCAGATGTCATCGACGAGGAGATGGCGGCATTTGAAATCGGCGAGTTTCAGGTTTTGCGCCATCTCGATTGAGGAGGCGTGTTCCGACAGTCTCCGATGCAAAACATCAGCGAGATCAGCGCCAAGGCAGTAGCCGCCCTTCCTTGATCCTGCCGGGACGGCCTTACCGACGTAAATGGGGATGGCCAACTCGTCGCTCGGCGCAGTCCTCGCGATCTTTCGATAGGCATGGAACCCGCCAGTGTAGTAGATGGCATATATCCCGGCCCCCATAAATCTGTCTGGCGGCAACTGACCAACCGGGCGTTTGAGCAGGTGATCCCTGACGCTCTCCGCCAGGTTCGTCTTATCGAGAGGATTGAAAACTTCTTCGCCAAGCGGCTTCATCAATGCCGGCTACCGCCTGCGAACAACAACGGCCGATTCGTCCAACGTCGCCTTGTTTGTGCCGCTCCGCACCGATGAGGCCGTGATCGAGTTGCCCACGCGCTTGTCGCGGATGCGGTAGATACCAACGACTGCCAAGCCGTGCATCCTGGCAATGTCGGCGATCAAGTCCTGAACCGGAACGTTGACCCCTTGCAGAATTGAGTTCCCTACGACGATCACCCCGGTTCCACCGCGAGCAAGAATCCGCCTGAGCGCCGCAAGGAATCGGTCGCAATCGTTGAAGTAGGAGGCGGCATAGTTCGCCCAACCGCACCCGCCGTATTGCCCTTTCTCCAGGTTGAGTTTCCGAAGCCGGGCAAGGATGCGCTCCAGGCCGCGATGTTCCAGGGCAAGCGGAACGTGATTTTTTTCTCTGGCGATCTGCCAAAATGTCCCGAAGTTTCTTTCTTCCAGCGGCCTCTGTTCCTCCGGCGATGAGATGAGGCCAAGCCAATATAATTGTGGGCGAGTGTTGCGCGCATAGTGGTAGTTGTTGAGATAGGGAGGCGAAGTGACCATCAAGTCAACCGATCCGCTTCCCATCCGCCGGTTCCCCGTAAAAAAGTCTTCGTTGTAGACGCGCCCGTTTCCCGGCCTGGTTCCGTTTGCTTCGGATCGGAGCCATTCGATATCGGTTCGCATGTGCTGCAACTTCTCCAGTAGCGTTGCAGCCACGTCCGCATCTTCGATAAGCGGCTTGCCGGCGCCCGGGCGCGAAGACAGCGATGGCTCATAGGTATAATTCGAGAATGACACCATCACAGAACCAAACGCGACCTGGAAAAGCCTGCGCACGCAATCGTCATTGATCTTCGATATGAACGCGAGCGCGTGCAACACTTGCTTTTCAACCTTCAGGCTGTAGAAGGGGATACGAGACCGGAAGGATGGTGGCGCCGCATTCGCATCAGCTCGACCATTGCGCCACGAGCGCGCATCCAACCGCATCGTCTCGATGGCAGCGTCGAGAGACTTCCTTTCCACGCTAAGAGCCTTCAGCTTTGCTTCCGCCGCGAGGGCCGCATAGGGATTGATCTCGAAGCCGACGACGTTGTGGCCACGGATCGCGGACTGAATAAGTGTTGTCCCAACCCCGGCGAAGGGATCAAGAACAACAGCCGACTTGCGACGACCCAAGTAAGCCGCAAGGACCGAATCCACAAAGGCTCCCGAGAACCCGGCAATCCACGGGACCCACCGATGAACCGGAGCTGACCGGTTATCCATGAAAGCGGGGTCATTGAAAGACATTCCACTCCCATTGGCCTTCGCCGCCAAGTTAAACGGGAGTGGCCGTTCACACGTCGCTTCAAGAGACCTCATACGTTCCTCCTCATTCATAATTTATAGACGTTCAGTTTCTTTGTCAACAGCAGAACTGACGAAAAGTATGGTCGATCCCCCCTTTCTTCTTGTCTACATTGTCGGGCAATGCCCTTTTTCATAGGCGAAACGCCGGCCGTCGGACGGGCGATTTCATCTATCCCATATCTGAATCGAACCATTCGCGGCGGCAAACGCGATCGTCCGGCCGCACGGTGAAAACGCCATGACATGGATAACGTCTCCGCGTCCATGGAATGTTCGAATCTGCCGGCCGCTTTCCACATCCCAAATCCTCACCATCCGGTCCGAACCCGTTGTCGCCAGGATCCGGCCATCCGGCGAAAACGCCATCGACTTCACGGTATCCTTGTGCGCAGTGAATTTCTGGATCACCACATCGTTTTCCAGATCCCAGATCCGTATTTTCCAACCAGCCCCCCATTCACGCGATGCCGTTGCCGCTTTCCGGCCGCTCCACGAATAGGCGAACACATCCGACAGGTCACGGAATCCATAGGTTTGTACGTTTTGGCCGGTCGCCAGATCCCATATGGAAATAATGCGGTGATACAACGGGGCTGCGGCAATGGAATGTCCGTCCGGTGAAAAAGACATGAAATGCGCCGCATGCTCCGACCATTCCAAGGTGCGATACAAGTCGCCGCCGGCGACATTCCATATCCTCACCGCCTCCTTTCCCCAGCCGCCCGATACGGCCAAGTATCGGCCGTCCGGAGAAAATGACACATATCTGGAAGGCGCTTCAATCTGATCGCGCCATCGGATCGTTTGCACCAACGATCCGTCCTCCACGCGCCAAATCTTGACCTCTTCGTTCGAACTTCCCGCCGCCACCCACGCTTCGTCCGGCGAAATGGTCACGGACGTCACATAGCCTTCGACATCCTCCAGAACCGTGATCGTTTGGAGCAGCGTCCCATGTTCCGCGTCCCAGATCCTCATCGTCCGGTCGTATCCGCCGGACACGAGTATTCTGCCGGTCGGCGAATAGACCATCGCCGCGATGCCGCCGGTATGACCGGTCAAGGTGTGCCTGGGAGAAGCCTCCGGTTCGGATGTATCCATCTGGCCGCCATCCGGCCGCCTCGGCATGGAGAATGACTCGTCCTGAGTATTGCCCTGCGGCCGGATGCCGGCTGCATATCGAGGCTCAGAATCCCGAAGCGGCAAATCCGGAAATACATCCTCTACGGACCTCGGCGGCGGATGTTTTTTCCGTCGCTCAGTCTCCATTTTTTTCAGCAATTCATCAAGCTCTCGCAGCCCCCGCCGGGCTTCTTCCCGCGATTTTTGGTCCTCCGTGTCGGCGACGGCGTCATTGGGTGTTTCTTGCCCGACGCCGGATGAGCGCCGGCCGGTCGCGATCTGGTCGCCGCTCGGCCGTCCGTCATTGGCGTTCGGATGTGTGTAGTGCCGGTAGAAGATCGGTGAAAGAAGCGCGAGGATGGCGAGCAAGATGACGGAGAATGCGATACCCGCCAATTTTCGATCATCCATGAGCGACAGTATCCAAATATTTTCCGAGCGCATCGAGCTTGGGGTCGTCCGGCGGCCGGCGCGGCTTCAGGTTTCGTTGGGACGACTTGGGAAGGCTCGGGTGTGTGGGGTCGTACAATCCGCGGGCGGCAAAGAGGGTGGATCGGAAGACCATCTGTGCGATGGTGCGGATCTGAGGCTGCAGATGGGGCGGCAGTTCCGAGATCAGTCCGGCCGCCTGCCGGATTTGTTCGCCGCCGTTTCGGTACGTCTCGGGACTGTACATCGATCCGGAAACATTCACCGCCGGCGGGGGCGCGGCCGGCCTGCGTCCGAGGCGCGCGCCGACCCTCAGCAAGGCGTCGACCAAAAGAATCAAGACGGCGATATAGATATAGAATGGGATTCCCGTCATCTTCAGCATGCCGGATTTTTTTATATAGAAACAAAAAATCAGGATGACCGTATTAAGTGGGACAGCGCTACAAATTTCGCAGAAGAGAAGGATTGGCCATGCGGCTATATTTGGAGGTCGCATGAGGATGCCGAGACATTTTTGGATGAGCAGATCGGCGACGAGCATAGCCGCGACGGTATACAAAAGGCGCGCGCCGGTGTCGGTTCCGTACGTCAGCCGACTGAACATCAGAATCAACGCGGCCGGCGCCGTCCGGTAGCAGAATTCGACGCCCGTTTCCATCCACGATTTGACCGGCGGCCCGGTGGCGGCGGTTCGGACGCGCGCCAGAGCTCTGGCTTCGGGGAATGATAAGCAAAGTACTTTCGTCGTCAAGTGAACGGCCAGCAGCACTGACGCGGCGGCATAAAAATAATGTTGAAGCTCGAATCGAGGGTAGGTTTCATAGAACGCCAGCAGGACGAGAACGCAACTGCTGAATGTGTACATCATGTAGCAGGTAATGAATACTATCAGCGGCCGTCCCCTCTCCACGATATCGGCCGGCCGCCGCATCGAGCTGTCCGCCAAACGCCGCAACGTCCTGATCACACCGCCGTCTCCCGCGACGGCGATTCGGCGCCCGCCAGCAGCGCCTCGCGGTCGGCGCCGGCGTCGACGTGGCCCACGTCGGATGCGGCGTCGTCCGATTTCGCCTCCAGCCGGCGCATGATTTCGGCATGCTCAACGTCGCCCACGCCCTCGTAGAGGCGAGCCAGCCATGAGGCGCGGGCGCCGGAGAGGCGGCTCGATGCCGGTGTGTTTTCCCTGATCGTGTCAAGTCGAACCTGTTTGGCCGTCTCGTATTCTCCGTCGGCATCGATGGCCCTCGCGTACAATTCCGCAATGTAGGGTTCGGCGAAATCGAGCGCATAGGCGGCGGCCAGCATCGTCTGCGCTTCCTGGCCGCGGTTCATTTCGAGCAGGATCCAGCCGAGGTTGGCGCGGTAGGCGGCGCATCGAGGTTCGTGTTTGACGGCCTGCCGAAAATATTGCTCGGCAAACAGTCGCCGGTTCTGCGCTTCGCAGACCAACCCCAAAAGGTTCCATGCCTTGGCGGTTTCGGGATGGACATCGAGCGCGCCGATGACGATCTCGTAAGCCGTGTTGAGCGAGTCGCTCGTGCGCCGGCGATATTCGGCGGCGGCCCAATCCATGAGGTCACGCAGCGCCGGCATGCCGGTCTTTTCTACGGTGCGCCGGACTTTGTCCCGGCTCTCCTTCAGCGCCGCCGTCTCCGGCCTGCCCCGGCCTGTCAGCCAGATTTCCTCGCCCACCATCCGCAGGCTTCGGTTGGGATGGCGCGCCAGCGCCGCGTTCAGCGTGATGACCTTGCCCTGATCAACGGCGATCGAAACGGAAACCGGCTCGCCGGCCGGTGTGTTGGGCGGAAGTTCAATCGCCTGGCGCATGAGGGTCGACGGTTTTGCGCCGCTGCGGCGCGCGGCGTAAACTTCGACCACCACCTTGTCCAGATTCTGCTCCGGCACGGAGAACATATTTTCAAGCCGTTGTTCGGCGCACGGCAGAATCGTTCCGGCGGCGATCAGCCGCTCGTATCTTCCGCCGTAGACCCGAAGGCCGATATCGGCGCCGAGGATGGGGGTAACGGGGGGTTGGCCGGTGGCGGCGAGGCGCCAAGCGTGGATGGCGGCGCCCCGCTGGACGGCCTGATCCAGATCGGTGTGGACGATCCGGTCGGGATCCAGACCCTTGCTCGCGCAATCGACGGACAACAAATAAGGAACGAACGGCGCCCGGCAGGCTGCGCCGGAAAGGATCAGGATGTCAAGATCGGAGACGACGCGGCCGGCCTTGCCCAGAGTAAAATGGAGGGGTCCCAGGAGCGAACCGATCCAGCGTCCCTCCACGATTTCGACCTCCTCCGGATCCATGCTCAAAAACGGCCGCAAGGCCTCGATCATCTGCCGGGTCGTCACCCGAACGGTTTGAGCGGGGATGACCACATCCGCCGTGCTAACTTCGAAGGTTCGAGCGGTCACTTCCAGTTCCGGGTATTCGAGCGGAGGCGTGTTGGCCGCCGATTTGCCGGCGCGGGTCAGATGTTCCGTGACGGCGTCGCACAGCCGTTCTTTGATGCGGCGTGCGGCGAGCATGTTTTTTCGGATGAACAGGATTTCCGTGAGCGGCGAGGGCGTCGCCTCGGAAAGGCAGGCGGGCAGGAGCAGGCGCTGGGCGATGGCGAGATCGAAATTATCTCCGCCCAGCATGTCGTAATCGCCGATGGCGAGCGTTCGAATGGCCGGATTGCCGGCAGTTTCGCGGCCGACTGAGAACAGCGCGACATCGCAGGTGCCGGCGCCGATGTCGTAAACGCAGGCGGTAAATGGGTTCTTGGCGGGCATCGGCATGGGCGCAGGTCCATAGAGGGCGTCGAGGAGAACGGCAATCGGCTCCTCGACCATAAACTCCGGCGACGTCTTCACGCCGATTTTGGCCGCCACCGACAGAATTTCCAGGCGCGCCGACGCCGGCAGAGACGCGGGAACGGCAATCGAGAGCGGCGAGCCCTGGGGATCGACGCCGGTATGCTGCCTGGCGCGGCGAAACAGAATCTCGAGGATGCGCAGGAGCACGGCGGTGGGTTTGGCGAATCCCGTTGTCAGGCCATGAAGAAACGGGACGGCAAGGCCGAGGTTCGATTTGGCCGATGAAAATGTCCGGGCGTGGGGGTCGTGCAGCCGCTCGCAGGCTTCGTCGCCGGCGAAGGTCTGAACACGCCCGTTCACCGCGCGCGTGACGACGAGCGACGGCAGGCGGAAGCCCAGTGGATTTTTGCGCATGGGCACCGACTCGACCGCCGCGTCTGCGCCTCGGGTCGCGATGGCGATGCCGGATCTGGCCGTTCCCAGATCGACGCCGAATGCCGGGTGGGGAGAAACGCTGTGGCGTTGTAAAATGTTCATCTTCCCTCACCTCCTTTTTTTATGTCCACAGTTTCGCCCGTCGAGACGGATTTGTCCAATTCATTATATATGTAACTATAATTACATAAATGAATCATCCATCGGATGTGCCGCATCTACCCGGCTACGGAGAACACGGAGGCACGGAGAAATGGGATTTGGGGTGGAATGGGTAGAGTCGAGGTGAGGCGCGGTGACGGCGAATAGGCCGTTCCGTTTCCTCAC
>CAZHRJ010000065.1:0-16673 GCA_964534765.1 uncultured bacterium | reverse complement strand
TTAGGCGCATAATAAGCAGCGTGGACACAACTCGCCCCTGAAAAAAAGACACGGTCACTGCCTCGCTCATCCTCATGCCCCCACCTTGACTCTTTTGCTTATTCATAATCGGCGCGATCCTAATCAGTCGCTACTTGCTTGTCAAGGGTCGCGATACGGTTCGCACGATAGAATTCATGAACCGGGCCTCCATTCTCATCATTATTTTACACGACGTAATTTAATTCCCATGTCACGTATGAAAGGAGGGATGGACAAAACCAAGCTGCTCTTGTCTGTCTTCATCATTTGACTTCCCTCCATGACTCCCCTTCGGGTGTCCCAATACTCAACACGAAAATCCATGCCGTCGATGTTGTTGAGGATCAATTTTGCGTCGGAGATTTCCCTGGGATGATAGCGATGGTCATGAACATTCCTGTAGGTATGCTGGCGATCGTGAACCCATATATACGTTCTCTGTCCATCAGAAAGACCCGAAATCTCCACCGGGGAGCCGCCTCCTTTGGCCGTGGGTGTCAGATCGATAAAATCTATCGGCCGAATACGGCCGCGCGCGGCATCGATGTCTCCCATAAAATTCGAGACCGCGGCATACTCTCTATCCATGACAACCCGCGTAAATTTCATGGGCGCGCCGGCCGCGCCCCTCAATGCCAATCGCCAGATCGCATTGTGATAGGCGATCTTGCCGATTTCATCGTCCTTGAACGGGTCGAACCAAACGCCGAACTCTTGAATCACAACTGGCTTGCCCGTCTGTTGGTAATGTGAAAGTCGGCTTGCAATGTCCTCATCTATCTGCGGGCTGTAATGGTGCATGGTTACATAGTCAATCGCGTCCAGACGCCAGATTCCGTCGTTGCTCACCACACCGGTTCGCTGCCAAGGCTCGTGGGCTTGAATCAAAGATACTTCGATCCGCCGAGGGGCGGCGGACTTGGCCCAAAAAGTTAAAATGTATTCTTTGCCCTGCTCCGTTGGGAGGTTGTCCTGCATGATGCCCACATGCCAGTTGATGGGGCTGGGCCGAACGACGTCGATCCTGACCGATTTAACCCCCTTTTTTGGAGAATCCTCCGTTAGGGTCGCATTGGCCTTCGAGCCTTCCCATTCTCCTCGGAATGACCAATGGGTCAGGCCCTCATTGAAATCCGGATTGCGAATCAATTCTGATTGATGACTGAGGGAAATTCCGCTTAGCCAATACCTTCCGGCCTCCCGGCCCATTTCAAATTGCAGTCGGGTGTTCGCGTCGCCTATTTCACTGAAAAATCTGACCTGATATTTTTTCCACTCCGGTGTTACAGATATCCACCGTCCATAACTTTTTGACGGCTCGGCCTCACACGTCGTCACCAGGTGATGGGGATCGAGACGTTTCACGTAACCGGCCATCTCGCTATGCCATCGTTCAACGGTCTCGTACAAATACGGCTCTCCGGCCGCCGGACGCGTCATGTCAAATTCTCCCCAAAAAGCCCATGAGAGAACATTTGTAGTGTAACCCCATCGAGCGACATAATAGCGAATTAAATTCTTGTAATGGCGCCGGGCTTCCCCGTTGGAAAATAATTCAGACGGATGCGATAGAGGCCCTCCATTTTTCGAGTTGTATGGATTTTCCGGCCAGGGAGGAAAGAGATTTCCTTCATACTGTTGAAATTCATCCGGCAGCGTATGCATGTCGGCCTTCCGACTGCTCCAGTGGCTGAAAACAATTTGAAAATAGACGCCGTTCTTTTCCGCCTCGTGGAGGAATTCGTCACCCTGGAAGGCGCGAAAAAGGTTGTAGCGGCCTACCGTGTGATCCTCAATCATGAAAGCCGGCGCGAATTCGGTTTGGATCCAGTTCATCCTGAATTTTGAGTGATTTCGAATAACGTCGCCATTCAGGATGGGACCGGAACCCACACCAAAAAACGTGGCGCCATTTTCGAAGCAAAAATATCGAGAATCTTTTCCGCATTTTTTGACAAATCCGGGAGAAGCTGCCGGCGAGACGGAGAATTGATGGGTTGCCCCGCCCGATGGATATCTGGTTTTGATCTTGGCCCGCCGGTCATCCCCCGCCATATGGACATAATATCTTCCAGCTTCTTTGGGAGAATACCGAATCCTCCATTCGGGCTTCATGTCAGGCATGCCTTCGCTGTTATAATGTTGATACCAGAACGCGGGCCTCTTTTCGGTATTTCCTGATGGACTTCGAAAGTATGCCCAAATATCAATCTCATCGGGGTCAAACGGATTTGGATACGTTTCCGTCAACTGGAATCGAACTTCAAACATGTTGTATTGCTGCGATGTTTCGTCGAAATCTATCGATTCGAGTTGGGCGGGCAAGGCAACGGAGGGGAATGCGAGACAGCGCAGAACGATCATGAGGAGTGATCCGAGAGGCCGGAGTTGCCCGCCGTTTGCCATGGTCACTCTTTCATCCCGAATATTTCTTTGGCCCAGACAAAATTTGCGTCACCGTGTTCTTCGGTGGGCACCCCGGCAAATCCCTCGGTATATCCATTCCATGCATTAAAGGTTATTCCCTTCGCATTGAGCATGTTGATTAATTTCGTTTGGCTATTCCTCCAAAATGTATTATTCCCGTATATGACGGATTTGGGGAAAATGTTTCGAGCGTCATACCCGGGGGAAACATCTTGAATAAATGGAATACCGGTTAATGTCCACGATTTGGAAAAGCCCCGCTTCCAGTTGATCAGTTTGTTCTCATCCGAAATGCCAAGCCAAATCTCGGGAATAAAACACTGGATGGCCAGTATAGATGCTTGCCTTTTGAGCCATGGCCCTGTTTTATCCGGGGTTGCCTTATACCATCCGGGAGCATTGGTTTTTGGCGGGAGGATGTCGAGTGTAAATCCGACCTGAATACCGGTTTCCTTGAAAATCTGCGCGGCCACCCTATCGAATGCGGCGGCGAAATTCTCGTCTGAGACGTCCTGCCGATTCGAGGCCACGTGGATAATCGAGACAATATAACGTTCGTTTCCGAACCGATCATACATCCGCGCCCATTTTTTGGACCAGGCCCGATTTTTTGGATTTTTCAGGTAGCGGTCTGCAAGATCTTTAATCTGGCTTACAAGCCCCGGACACGGGCGCTGGGATGTTCCGGGGAAATCGTCCAGGAATTTCCACTCGGGGGTGGACTCGATGTAAGGCGCAATAAGAATTTTCCTGCCGATGGTTGCGTCGAAAAGTTCGTCATGTGAGTAAGTGGATGTCTGCATAGGCGCAAATTTTGTCCACCGATCCAATCCTCTCTCTCCCCAATAGGACATGTTCACGACATTTACGCCGGCTTCGACCATTCTGTCTATGGCACAGTCCCTGTTGGCGGCGGTATCAGACCAATGTAAATGCCTTTGATCGGTTGGATGGATGGAATAGAGTTGATGGTTGGCAGCAGCGGGAAATTCATATTGTTGAGAGCCGTCTCTCCAACTGCCGGTGAAAAAGAAAGCGCTTTTCATCGGCTTTCCTGTGAACCCCGCATTGGCGAGCCGTCCCCACATTTCACGGGAGTCAAATGTTCCTGATTCCGTAGATGACGGATTGAAAAGCACGATACAAATCACAATGGCAAACATACGAATACTTTTCATCAATGTCGCCGGATGTGGTGTAGCCGAAAAGGATTCGCTGTCGGTCGTGTCATCTGACGAAGAACCAGTTATCGGCGAGTCTGCGTCGTTCCTCTCCGCCAAGGTCCGCGTCGGGGAAGCGGTGTTGGCCTCGCCACATCAGGTTCAAATCATGCGGGAAGGAGGGTACATTTTTCTCATTCCATGATGGGTGGCCAAGACTGGCTGCATGTCCGATTCGATGCGCGACAAGACCCAAGGCGCGGTAGCGGTCTTTTTCTGAAGTTTCACGGCTGGAAAGCCGCCGCAGATCGTCATGTGTCAAGATAATGATCTGACCCAGGTTCGTGCGTTCGAATCTTTCCGGTGGAACTTTTGCATCCACTGCGAACACATAAATGTAGTGTGGATCAGGACGGGAACTCCCCGTCATGTCCAAAGCGTCGGCGGCGGCATTCTGCGCGAACTGACGAAAGGGCGTACCTTTTGCGTTTCCTGTCTCGGCATCCGCGAACCAATCGCTGGATCGTGTGGAACGGAGCGATCGAACCACAGGATCGGCCAGGAGGAATGTCAATCCACCGAGGCGGCGTTTGTAACATGTCTGGACTTCACGGAATGCCTGTACAAGCGATGTGGCGTGGGTTTCAAGGTAATTTCGATCGGAGGGGACGATATAAATGACATGAACGAGAGGAGAGTCGGGGCCGGGCGTCTCGTGGTCGGCATTGATTGCTTGCCTAGTGGACACACCGGCATCGCTTTCCATGTCGGAGGGCGCAAGATCGAACCTCTCTTCCTGATCGTCGACTTCGGTCTTCGCCGCACCTCCCCGACGCGCGCGTCGGCGTTCTTCCGCCTCCATGCGTATTGCCACCGTTGGAGGCGGTGTGGGATATCCTGCTGAGAAATCCGTTTCGTTGATGAAGGGGTGGGTGAGGAGCAACTGTCTTGAGCGCTCATCGAAGTCAACATTGGGATATTTATGCCAGTTGAGCATCACGTTTTCCCAGTGGGGGATCGTCGGTGAGGTATCTGTTCGGAAAGCAGGGTGACCCAGGCCGAATGCATGGCCAATTTCATGGGCAAGAAGTCCCATCGCCCGCTGTGGTCCGCCGGGAGGAATGTGCGTTCCTTTGTCATGTGTCGTAACAGCCCGGCCCAGCATCCGATAAATATTCCCCCGTCCAAGGGCCACCGTGCCGCCGGGTCCCCAAGCCGCCATCTGACCTTTGCCGGCAAGGGCATCTATCGCAAAAATGTAGATGAGGTGCGGATCATGGAATTTGCCTGCGACAAGGCGCATCCCATCGGCACTGACGTTGTTCGCGAAGCGCCGGTGCAACCAGTCGTCGACGTTTCTCTCGCTATACCATGAGGACGGATGGTTCGTTCGAGCAACGAGGATGCCGGAATCGGAAAGGCGAAACGTCCGGCCAATCTTTTCATGATACCAGGCTTGGACATGTCGAGATGAGAACTCGACGGCCGTGCGGAATTCCTCGTCGACCGATCGATCAGAAGGGACAAGATAGACAACCTGAACGATCCTCGGTATTCGGCAAGCGGCATGTGGAATAAGGGTTCTGTCAGAAACTGTCGGGCGGGGCGATCCCGCGTCGGTCCCGCGGCCGCAGGCGCTCGTGACCAAGAAGATCAATCCCAGGGCCAAGCACCTCATTCTACATCCATTGCTTCTCATTCGAATGCGGTGATGGAAGAGATATCGGTGTCGTTGGCGCAGTGGATCGCACCTATTTCCATGTTGTTACTCTCTGAAGTCAATGTTTTTCATTCGGCCTAAATTCACTCAATAAATGTAAAGCGGCCGCAGCGATGATTCTGTTGCCATCCACGACCTGGCCATTTGAGAGTTTTGATCTCGGCATCTCCGGCCCGCCATATCCGATAATAACGATCACGTCACTGAATATTTTCGAATCAAAATCGGCCTGCAGGACATCCGCCACGGATTGCACGTGGATTTTATGAAGATATTTCCAATCAACAGGGAGTTCCTGTTGCTCTCCGACAGACGTGGTATGCCCACCAAATTCGACGGTCAGCGCTTTGGGATCGTGCCGAAGCCGAAAATCCTTGATGCCATAAAACTGGCGATAGATCGCCAGTGGCAATGAAGGAAATGTCCAGCCTTGCGTGTCCGAGATCGCCCCTTTGTAATAAACGACCAACGGGATCCCCTTCAAATTGTCGGTCGAAAGGATATCAACGAATCCCACATCCAGAGCGTGCTCCTGAAAAATCGGCGCGGGAATCCAGCCATGATCGGAGCTCGGCATCGAGATTGAATAGGTGCCGCTGTAATGTTTTATCGGGTGTTTCAAGCCGAATTTTTTGTTCAAGCGTGTTGGCGCCTCTTTTTCCCGCGACAGGCGCGCCTGAAGGATGACGTTCCCTGACTTTTGAATCGCCCGCGCCAATTGTCTGTCTTGGTCAGGATTTTTCAACTGATCCAAAAACAGCTTGATGATAATGAGCTTGGGTGACCCTGTTGAAACTTTTCGAATCAAATCCGCGTATTTGTCCCTGCTCCATGGAAACTTGCCGTACTTTTCGACCGATTTATTATCAATCTCTACAAGCCAAATCCGTGGTTCACTGTATTCGAGCTCTTTTGCGCACAAGGCCGGGGCGGCGCCTATCAGTATTGAAAGACCCGCGATCAAAGGCCGAAGGGAGTTTTTCAATAGAATGTCTCGTTCCTGGTTAATCGTTTTTGGGCCTCGGCCATGACTTCTTTGGCCTCACCGAGCATCCGCTCCATTTCCTGAGTCAGCCGTTCGGTGATGAGTCCGCGGACCAGGAGGGCGATCAGCCGCATGACCGGGTGGGGAACATCCAGATAGAGGTGAAAATCACCGACGGATTGGCCGGGTGAGCTCTCGATGGATTCATAATCGAACCGGAGCGCGAACATGCCGCGAAACAAATTCGATCCCCGCCGGAATGTCCCCTCTCCGACGGCTTCGAATCGTCCCCGGGCCGCTTCACGCCTCACCGGACCGGTCCGGACAGTGACGACGAGTCCCCTGGGAGTGGTCAGCTCAAAAACGCCGGTGTCGATCACCGCCAGCCGGTAGTCGACCCCGGTGACCGTTCGCGCCAAACGGACGGAGGCGGGAAGATTCGAAATCATCCGATGCAGCGTCGCGGCCGATGCGGGCAAGGTTTCGGCTAGACAACTCCATTCGGTCAGGGCTTGCTGGGTGAATAGATCGACGCCGGTCGGCGGAGGCCTTTGGCCGACATCTGGCCCCGCTTGCCCGTTGGTCGGGGCGGTATCGGCTCCGGCCACCCCGGCGAAAAAAAAGGAGAGTGCCAGTGAGAGAGAGAGTCTTGATGCTTGCGGTGGAATCGCCGTTTTGCCTGTCAGGGTGTTTTGCTTCTGGGGGAATTTCTGCACCGGATGGTGATTTCCTCGATTTCGATCCGGTCCGGCTGACGGAGGATATGGAGGACGGTTTCGGCGATGTCGTCGGCTTCGAGCATCCAGTCCATGCCGGCCGGATTGTTGGCCTGGAAATCGGTCGCGACCGACGCCGGACAGATTGCCGTGACCCGGACGCCGTCGCGTTTGGCCTCCAGGGCCAGGCATTTGGCGAACCCGAGCGCGCCCCATTTTGAAGCGCAGTAAGCGGCGCGTTTTTCAAAAGGGACTTTGCCGGCCTGGGAGATGATCGGGAGAATGGCGCCCGGAGTTTTTGTCTCCCGCATCAGTCGAAGGGCCTCGCGGGAGGTGAGGAACGTTCCGGTGAGGTTCGTTTCGATGTCCCGATTCCAATCGTCAAGACTCGTTTCTGACGCCGCGGCCAAAATGGCGCCGCCGGCGTTGGGCACACAGATGTTGAGCCGTCCCCAGCGGCCTCGAATTTCCCGAAAGACCGCCTCCTGCTCGGATTCCGACCGGACGTCGCAGATCTTCCACCATGCTCCGTCCGCCAGCGATTCGAGATCCGCTGCGGTTTTTTCGAGAGTGCCGGCGTTTCGGCCGGTGATGGCCACCCGCGCACCGGCCCGGGCCAATGCCAGGGCGACCGCCCGGCCGATGCCACGATTGCCGCCGGTGACGAGCGCGGTCTGGCCCTCCAGGAACCGGCCGGTCAATCCGGTCTCCAACTTAGTTTTTCGTACGTTTGTTCAAGCGCCTCCCGCACGATCTCCTTCACCATGGGAATTTTGTAGGCGTTGTGGGCCAGCGGCGTGGCGCCGTCGGCGGCAAGGTCCGCGGCCGGCGAGATGAGCGCGCGAGAGAGTTTTTTAAACTGGATGGCGTCGATGGTTTTTTGAGGAACGTGAGGCCGCGGCGCGACGCCGCCGAGGAAGATGAGCATATTTTTGAACTGGCCGTGGTAATTATTGTAGATGAGCGCGACGGAGACGATGGCGAAATCGAAACTGCCCCGCTCCCGGATTTTCATAAATGTCCCGACGAACCGATCGGGCAATTTGGGAATCCGGATTTCCCGGATGATCTCTCCGGGGTTGAGCACGTGTTCCCGCGTGACATCCACCTGGGGATCGATATACAGGTCCGCGATGGCGATCGTCTTATCGCCACCCGGGGTGACAAGATCGATTTTGGCCTGAAGCGCGTGGAGGGCCAGTCCGACGTCGGAATGGAAGACGGAATGAGTCGGTCCGCCTCCGAAAATGGCGTGGTATCGGTTGTCCCCGTCGACCGCGGGGCAGGTCTGGCCGCCGTTTTTATAACAGGAGATGCCGTTTCGAAAATACCAGCATCTGGGTCTCTGCAGAAGTGTTCCGGCGATGGTGGCCTGAGCGCGGATTTGCGGCGAACCCACCGACTGGGCGGCTTCCGACAGCGGCCAGGCATACCTTTTGACGCCCATGCTATCAGCGACCTCCGCCAGCGTGGCCGCCGCGCCGATATGGACTTCGCCCGGTGAAACCCGGATCGTCGACACGTCGGCAATTTGCCGGATGGGAATCAGGACATCCGGGGCGGCCGGATCGGCGTGCTGATACAGTTCCAGCAATTCCAATCCACCCCCGATCGGGGCTCCTTTGGACTGCAGCGCATGGAGTCTCCGCGCGGCCGCCGAAAGATCCCTGGGCCGCTCGATCGTCACCGGGTACGTCATGCGGGTATCGACTCGATGACGCGCTGGGGAGTCAGTGGCAGGCGGGTGAGTCGGGTGTTGATAGCCATGGCGAGAGCATTGGCGATCGCCGGCGAGGTCGGGATAATCGGCGGCTCGCCAAGCCCCTTTGCGCCGATGCTGTTGCCGTCGAATGGGATTTCCACCGCCCCCGTCTGGAACAGACCCGGCTGATCCAGGATGGTGGGAACTTTGTATTCGCCGAGATTCGGATTGAGACTTTTGCCGGTTTTCCGATCAAAGACCCTCTCTTCGAGAATTCCCATGCCGATGCCCATGGTCACGCCGCCGATCTGCTGGCTCCGGAATGAGAGGGGATTGATGACGCGGCCGCTGTCGTTGACGGCCACCAATTCCTTGATCATGATTTTTCCGGTCCGAATATGAACTTCGAGGTCGACAAACTGGACCGCGAAGGTCTTGATCGCCAGATTAGGATTACCCTCGCGCTCCGCGACGCTGATGATTTCCCTGGCCGTCGTCAGGCTGACCAGCCGCTTGATCGGCACGGCCGATTCCGGCGTTTTCCTGGCTGCGGGCCGGATCGCCAGGCCGTCTCTAAAGACGATCTTGGTTTCCTCGGTTTCCAGCAGGTCGGCCGCGAGGGTTGCGAGTTGCGCGCGGCCGGCGTTCGCGGCCCGCCTGACCGCGGGCCCGGTCGAGGCGAGAGTGAGACTGCCGTAGCTGGGCAGGGAATTGGGGGTCAGGTGCGTGTCGGCGTTGATGACTCGGATGTCGGCGGTCGCGATGCCGGTTTCCTCCGCGAGGATCTGCGCGAACGCGGTCCGCGTGCCGGTGCCGATATCGGCGGCGCCAACAAAGAGGTCCGCCGATCCGTCGGAGTTGAGCCGGATGATCGCTCCCGCCGGCGGGCCGCCTTCACCGCTCCACACGGTTGCCGCGACGCCAATCCCGCGCCGGATGGGGCCGGATCGATCCATCTGGCGCAGTTCGTTTTTCTTTTTGTCCCACTGAAAAATTGCCGCCCCCTTTTTGAGACATTCGGCCAACCCGTGCATGCCTTTGGGGGAGGCGTAGTCTTTTCCGGAGGATGGATCGCGTGCGGGAATATTTTTCAACCGGAATTGGATGGCATCCATACCGATGGCCAGCGCCGCCTCGTCGATGGCCTGCTCCAGCGCGAACGCGGCCTGGGCGTAGCCGGGCGCGCGCATGGCGCAGGGCGGCGGCACGTGCGTGAGGGCGGCGCGGGTCTCCGTCCGGACGTTGTCACAAGCGTAGAGTTCCGCGAGCATGTCCTCGGCGCTGCCCCATTCGGCGCCGAATTCGTAGGGCCCGATGGCATGAATGCCCTTCTGTTCGATGGCCATGATCTTCCCGTCCCTTCGAACACCGACTTTGATCGTCATGACCGCCGCGGGCCGCCCATAGGGAAGGGCGAATTCTTCGGATCGATCCAGCACACAGCGGACCGGCCGCCCGAGTTTTTTCGATAAATAAGCTGCCAGAAAGGTGTGTTTTCCGGCGGAGGCCTTTCCCCCAAACCCTCCGCCGATATGCCGGCAGATCACCCGGATGCTGCCTGCCGGTTCCCCCAAAAGTTCCGCCAGCTCGTCCCGGACGGCGAAGACTCCCTGCGTGGACTCCCAGACGGTCCACTTGCCGTCTTCAAATTGGGCAACCGCTCCATGCGGCTCCAAAGACGCGTGAATGGCCGGCGCGCTCCGGTACGTCCGCTCTATCACCCGGTCCGCCCCGGCCATCGCCCGGTCCGGATCACCCCTCTGATAGACGGCCGCCTGTCCCAGCGCCGTGCGAGTCCATCCACCGCCGACAAATTGCCGAGCCTTGACCTGCTCTTCCGGATCGATCGAGAACGGCAGGTCCTCGTAGTCGATCGTGATCCGTGAAACCGCCAACCTTGCGGATTCCTCCGTCTCGGCGCAGATCGCTAGAATTTCCTCCCCGACATATCTGGGTTCATCCGTCAGGATCGGCAGGTGTCGGCCGAGCATGTCTTTCAACTGTTTTCCGACAAGTTCGAGCGGATTGACAATGGCCAGAATTCCGGGAATCCCTTCGGCCGCGTGGGTGTCAATGGCCTTCACTTTCGCGTGGGGTTTTGCGCTTCTTAGAAATTTGACATGCGCCATCCGCGGCAGCGTGATGTCCGCCGTGTAAATCGCGCGACCGGTGACTTTTTCCATAGCGTCAATCCGGGGAATGGGTTTTCCGATGACCCGCGTGTGCGAAGCATCCCAGGCCGGAAGTTTTTCCACAACCGGAGTCCGAACGCGTACCTTCCGGCCCTCAACGGTGACTTCGGAATAGGTGTACTTTGGCAAGCCTCAGCTCCGCCGCGCCGCGGCCCGGACCGCTTCGACGATGTGATCATACGCTCCGCATCGGCAGAGATTGCCGGAGAGACCTTCGCGAACCTGTTCGGCCGTCGGCTCGCCGGATTCCCGGATAAGCACCGCCTTGGCCGCGCAGATCATGCCGGGAGTGCAATATCCGCACTGGAGCGCGTCCTTTTCAATGAATGCCTCCTGCAGGGGATGGAGTTTTCCGCGCGTCGAGCCGCGCGTCGTCGCTATGCCCTCGATGGTTTCGACATAGGCGTCCGTGGCCAGCGCCGCGAGGAGCCGGCAGCTGTAGACGGGTCTGGCATTGACGAGCACGGTGCAGGCGCCGCACTCGGCGCTGTTGCATCCGATTTTTGTCCCGGTAAGTCCCAGGTCCTGGCGGAGCGTCTCCGCCAGAGTTTTACCGGCCGGCACATTGAGTTGCACGGGGTTGCCGTTGACCGTCATTCGAATGTCCACCCGGTCAAGCGGCAGGACCGGGTCATCGACCGGCGCCGCTTTGGCGGGCGGCGTGTCGCTCCGCCTGGCGTCGTCTGTCCTGAGGGGCTTTTTCTTTTTTCTGTCCGCCGCCAGGGACTCGACGACGCCCTGGCCGGCGATGATGGCCATGGCGGCGGCGCCGTTCAGGAGGAATTTTCGTCTGGACACGTCGTCAGTTTTTGAGGTCGCCATTGATGTGCGCGCGCATTTCCTCCCTCAATTTGTCCAATGAAACCGCCCGCGGGGTCTTCTCCGACCTCAGCTGCAGTTCCGCCCGGCCTTCGACCACGCCGCGGCCCAGAACCGCGCGGATGGGGATGCCCATGAGATCGGCATCGTGAAATTTGACTCCGGCCCGGCAGTCCCGGTCGTCGATGAGGACATCGCCCGGAAAGTCGGCCTGTAGGTCCGCGTAAAGCCTCCGGGCCGACTCGACGACCTCGGGTTTGTCCATCATCGTGGCCAGCACCAGCGCCCGATAGGGCGCGACCGAAATCGGCCAGAGGATGCCTTTGTCGTCATGCCGGTTTTCAATGACGGCTGATATGAGGCGTGACACTCCGATCCCGTAACAACCCATCTCGATGGGCTTGCGCATTCCGTCCCGGTCAAGGAAAACGGCGGACAGTTTTTCACTGTACTTAGTGCCCAGAAAAAAAATGTGACCGATCTCCATTCCGCGTACAGGGTTCAAGGGTTTCGGATCCCGGCACTGCGGACACGTGTGGTCTGCCGGCGCGTTTTCGGGATTGCGCGCCGGCGCGCCACCGAGGTTTTTGGCGAATCCACAGGCGCCGCAAAGACCAATAGTGTCCTCTCCGCTGTCGGCGGGCATGATGAATTCATGCGAGAGATTGCCGCCGATGAGTCCCGGGTCGGCCTGGACGGCGATGAAGGGGACGCCGATTCGGTCGAAGATGGTTTCGTATGCCTGTTTCATCACCGCGTAGGTTTTTTCCGCGTCCTCGCGCGAGACGTCGAAACTGTAGCAGTCCTTCATGAGAAATTCGCGGCACCGAAGGAGTCCGAATCGGGGCCGGGGCTCGTCCCGGAATTTAAGCTGAATCTGGTAGAGCATCTTGGGCAGGTCCTGATAGGAGTGGATCTCCTGGGCGACGAGTTGGGTGATGACCTCCTCGTGCGTCGGTCCCAGCCCGAACTCCCGGCCGGTGCGGTCCTTGAGTTTCATCATGTCGTCACCGTAGGAGGCCCATCGGCCGGTCTGCTCCCACAATTCCCTAGGCTGGATGGCCGACAGGAGCAGCTCCTGAGCACCCGCGCGGTTCATTTCCTCCCGGACGATCTGCTCTATTTTTCGCAGAACCCGAAGACCCAGCGGCAGGAAAAGATAGACACCGGAAGAGAGGGGTCGGATAAACCCGCCGCGCAAGAGAAGCTGATGGCTGACCGCCTCGGCCTCGCGCGGGATTTCCTTCAGGGTCGGTGCCAGGAGCCGGGAGAATCTCATTTCAGCCTGTCGATCGCGCGGGAAATTTTTTCGCCCAGCTCCATCCGGATCATCAGGTCATTGTAGGTCGCCATGATCAGGAGTGTGAAAACCATGGCCCACCCGATCTGATGCCATCGCTCAAGCGACTTGATCGACATCTTGCGCTTGCGCACGCCTTCGATCAGGAACAGAAAAATCAGGCCGCCGTCGGTGATGAGGAAAAACGGGAGGAGATTGACGAACCCGAGGTTGGCGTTAATGAGCGCGAGGAACATCAGGAACTGATGAAATCCCTGTTTCAGATACTCGCCCGAAACCTGCGCGATGCCGACCGGCCCTGCCAGGAGGCTCGTGGGGAGATGGCCCGTGACCAGCCGCCAGAGGACGTCGAAAAAGAGCAGAATGAAATCGCCCACCATGATGAGCGCCGTCCAGAGCCCATCCAGGACGCCGTATCGGCGCGGGATGGTTTCGACGGCGGACTGAATTCCGATCCGGCCGACTTTTTCCACCTCGCCGCTTTCCTTCTGCTGGCTCTGGACATCCGGGACCAGATTCACGGTCAGGCGTTCCTCGCCGCGGACGACGCCCAATACCAGTGTCTCGCCACCCGATTCTGAAACAGTTTTCTGCAGGTCCGACCATTCCGAAATCGGCCGGCCGTTGATCGAGTCGATTCGGTCCCCCGCCAGCAGACCCGACTTGGCGGCCGGACCGCCCCGCATGACGCGGGACACTCGCGGCTCACCCAGGGGCCGCGCGGCGCCGGCCAGCCGGTGGGCGGCGGGGGAATCCAGATGAATCGAAAGGGTATCGCCCGCGCGAAGAAGTCTCATGACCGCCGGCCAAGTGTCGGCCGAGTCAGTGAGATGTTCAACCGATCCATAAAATGTCTCGGCGGGCCGGCCCCGCACGTCGATGATCCGGTCGCCGACCTGGATACCGCATTCCTGATAGATCTCAGTCGCCGGGATGGATCCAAATACCGGCGCGGGCCGCGCGTCCCGGACGCCGCCGGTCCAGAGATAGAGCAGAACGCAGAAGTAGGCGCAGACAAAGTTTCCGAAGGGTCCCGCGAGGGCGATTCGGATGCGTGTGGGGATGGATTTGGAGAAGAACTCATCGGGCGCCCCGCTGACGGCCTCCGGGTCCTCTCCCGCCATCTTGACGAATCCGCCGACCGGAATCCAGCCAATGCTGTATTTGGTTTCCGGCCCCTGAAAGGAGCATATCCTCGGAGGAAATCCAATGCAGAATTCCTCCACGCGCACGCCGTTTCGGCGGGCAATGATGAAATGCCCCAGCTCGTGCACCAGCACGGCGATGCCGATGACCAGCACGGTCCCGATCAGCGTATACATGCGAGGCTCTCCTCGATGAATCGCCGGGCCCGGGTCCGCGTGTGCCGGTCGGCATCCAGGATGTCCTGTATGGAATGCGCGTCGAAAGACGCCGTTTTTCGGATGGTCTGACGGATGACTTCGAATATCTGGTCGAATCGAATTCGTTTCGCGAGAAACGCCTCAACGGCGATTTCGTTGGCGGCGGAAAGCACCGTCGGAGCGGTCCCGCCGGTTTTTAGCGCGCGGTATGCGAACTGAAGCGATGGGAACCGAACCTGGTCCGGCTCGAAAAACGTCAGGGTCCGGACCTTCGGCAGATCCAGCATCGGAATGCAGGCCTTCGCCCGTTCGGGATGGAACAGCGCGTACTGGATCGGCAGGCGCATGTCCGGCACGGCGGCCTGGAGTTTGACGCTGCCGTCGATGAATTCGACCATCGAATGAACAATGGACTCCGGATGGATGATGACCTCAATTTTTTCCGGCGGCGTGTCAAACAGGAACCGGGCCTCGATGATTTCGAGCGCCTTGTTCATCAGCGTCGCCGAGTCGATGGTGATTTTCGGGCCCATCCGCCAGTTGGGATGCCGGAGGGCCTCCCGGGGTGTGATGCGCTCAAAGGGCTTGGCGCTCTTGAAAAAAGGCCCGCCGGACGCGGTGAGAAGAATCCGCCGGATCGACACCGGCGATTCGCCTGTCAGTACCTGAAAAATCGCGTTGTGCTCGCTGTCGACCGGAAGGAATACCGTCCCGCTTTTTTTTGAGGCGCGGCGCAAAAACTCTCCTCCGCAAACCAGTGATTCCTTGTTGGCCAGCGCGATCGGAATACCTTTTTTGGCCGCTGCAATCGCCGCCGGCAGTCCCGCCGCGCCGACGATGCCGTGGAGGAGCAAATCAGGCGGCGAACTCTCCAGGATTTCAGCCAGAGCGTCCATCCCCGTCCGCAGGCGCACATCGGATGGAATCGCCCCATTCAATCCGGCGGCCCGGGCGGCATCGGTGACGATGAGATACCGCGGCCGAAACCGCCGGACCTGCCGGAGAAGGTCCGGGAGGCGTCGGCCGGTTGCGGCGAGGGAATGGATCCGGAACCGGTGAGGGAATTTTTGGATGACGTCAAGGGCCGAACAGCCGATGGAGCCGGTGCTGCCGTAGATGGCGATCTGACGCATCAAACGGAAGCGCCGGCTAGGACCGGGGACCGGCGGCGATGACCCGCGCCAGATCGTCGAGGAGTTTGGTGACCTCCGGTGACGGCGCGGCCGCGCGGGCCTCGTTGAAGAGGATGTGCGCGTCGACGGTGATGCCCTGTTTGAAATACGCGATGGCCAGATCGAGTTTGGCCCAGATATCGTTTGGATTGATCGTCAGAGCCTCTTTGAGATAGACGATGCTCTCGGCGTGCAGGCCTTTGGCGATCAGCAGCCATCCCATTTCCCGCAGAGCGTCCCCGGTGCGTTCGATGTCGAGACTTTGCTTAAGATGGGTCTCAGCGGTAGGGAGGTTGCCGAGTCTCAAGTGAGCCATGCCGAGCATGTGAAGGAGTTTGGCGCTTCGCATGCCGCGTTCGATCAGCGACCGTAGGATGGTGATGGAGGCGAGTGGGTTTCCCATTTTCATGTGAACCACGGCGATGTTCTCGAAAATTTGAACGTCATGCGGCACCGCCCGCCGGCCGCTTTCGAGTTCTTCGAGAGCCTCCGCAAAACGGTTGGCGTGGCACTGAAGGATCGCCTGGCCGATGTATCCGGCGGAATGTTTGGGATGGAGGATTTTCAGCCGCAGGAAACAGTCCCGGGCCTCGTCCATCTGCCGGGATTTGTACAACGCCAGACCCAGATTGTAGTACAGAGCCGGCAGACGCTCGATCATCGCAAGTTTCGGCCGCAAGCAGTCCAGTACCGCCGATTCCCGGCCCGTGCGGTGGCAGAGATTCGTATAGGCCTGTAAAATCTCCCCCTGGAGCGCCTGCGCGATGCCGTCAAAGTCGGGACCGACAAGATCCTCAAACATCACGGACGCCTCCTCTGTCCGGCCCATGCGGTCGAGGCATTGGCCGATTCGGAGTTTCATCTGGTGAGACCGGGGGTCGATGAGCATGGCCCGGCGGAAATGGGGCAGGGCCTTGCCGATCTGTCCGTTCGAGAACCAGTGTTCCGCCACCCGGCTTTCCTGTTCAAACATCGTCTGTGTCCGATGAGATTTCTTCATGGACCGTCATCTTAGTCAGGGTCGGCCGGAATGTCAAGAAATCGGTTGTGAGATTTAGGGACATGCCAGCTAACTTAAGGGGTCGGAACTTCACAAAATTTGCGGCCGCCTGGAAT
>CAZHRJ010000064.1:0-16711 GCA_964534765.1 uncultured bacterium | reverse complement strand
GCACGCACCGGTCTTAGCCGGCCGGTTTTAAGAGCGCGGGCGATGGCATTGCTTTTGATGGACTGCGCGGCGATCATTCTCGGTATTTTTTTCGTCAGTCCCAGCGCTCGCAACTCGACAAATCCTTTCGCCACGCCCGATATGATGTTTCCGTCGCCGGTGGCCACCAGGACATAGTCCGGCACGGCCCAGCCCAGCTGCTCGGCAATTTCGTAGGCGCATATTTTCTTGCCTTCCCGCGTGAAGGGATTAAGCCCCGTGTTGCGATTGTAGAGTCCGAATTCCTTCGTCGCCTGAACGGACAGGTCGCAGGCGTCGTCGTATGTCCCGTCCACGGCGAAAACCGTCGCGCCGAACACCAGAAGCTGCGCGATCTTGGCCTCCGGGGCGGACGACGGAACAAAAATCAGACTCCGGACACCCACCGACGCGGCCAGACACGAAAGAGACGCCGCGGCGTTCCCGGTTGACGCGGCGATAATCACGTCCCGCTTCAAGTCCATCGCCCGCAAGAGAGCCACTGAACTTGCGCGATCCTTGAACGACGCCGATGGCAGCCGGCCATCATCCTTGATCAGCACCTGCCGAAATCCTGTGTCCACGGCAAGCGGTTTCGAGTCGTACAGCGGCGTGTCGCCGATATGAAGAGGGATGCTTGGCCCGCCGGGCCGAAGCGGCAGGACGTCCCGCCAGCGGTCCAATCCCCGGCCTCGACGGGATTTGACCTTCCGGCCCAGATCCGGGGTCAGGTCAAAGACAACTTCGACATTCTTACCGCAGGATGGACAGCCATAGATGATCTTCCCGGAATCCGGGTCGGCGAATCCGCAGAAGGAACAGCGGCGGCACCACGATCTCAATAGCGGGGCACGGTGGAATCGACGTCCGTGCTCCACGCGTCGATCCCGCCTTTCATGCTCTTGACGTTGGTGTATCCCTGTTCCTTCAGAAACTTCGCCGCTCGCATCGAACGCATGCCGTGATGGCAGAACGTCACAATCTCATCGCCCGCTTTCAAACGGTTGTACTGGTTCGGGATTTCGCCGAGGGGGATGTGCAGCGCGCCATCGATATGGCAGATCGACAGCTCGCCCGCTTCACGGACGTCCACGAGGATCACTCTTGGATTATTTTTTTTCGCCGACGAGGCGGCCCGGGCGGTGATCTCCTCCACACCGTTGCCCGCCGACGCCCCCGCGGCCTGTGGCTCGGCCGCGCCGCGCGTCAGACCGCAAAACTGCTCGTAGTCGATCAGGCCGGTAATCGTCCGGTTCACACCGCAGACCGGGCATTCGGGATTCTGGCGAATTTTGACCTCCCGGAACTTCATCTCCATCGCGTTGAACAGCATCAGCCGCCCCACCAGCGTCAGTCCCTTGCCCAGGATGATCTTGATCGCTTCCGTCGCCTGGATCAGTCCCACGATCCCCGGCAAAATCCCCAGCACCCCACCCTCCGCGCAGCTCGGCACCGCGCCGGGCGGCGGCGGCTCCGGATAGAGGCACCGGTAGCAGGGGCCTCTGCCCGGATAAAATACCGTCGCCTGGCCTTCAAACCGGAAAATCGATCCGTAGATGTTCGGTTTCCCACATAGCACGCAAGCGTCATTCATCAGGTATCGGGTGGGAAAATTGTCCGTGCCGTCGATGACGATGTCGTGCTGTCTGACAAGATCCAGGGCGTTCTCGGATGTCATCCGCGCCACTACCGTGTTGACCTTGCAAAACGGGTTGATCTCCCGGATTTTCTCCTTCGCCGATTCCACCTTGAGTTTGCCGACATCTGACGTGAAATGGATGACCTGTCTCTGAAGATTCGACTCGTCGACCCGGTCAAAATCGACAATGGTGAGCTCCCCAACTCCCGCGGCTGATAGATACAGACCCAGCGGTGAGCCTAGTCCTCCGGCGCCGATCAGGAGAATCTTCGCCTTCATCAGCTTCTCCTGACCCTCCACCCCGACTTCCGGCATGATCAGATGCCGGCTGAACCTCGAAATCTGCTCCTGCGTCAGCGCCATTACATGATTCTGCACTTAATCAACATATTTTTCAAGCTCACTGATGTGGCCGATGAGCGCGTCTGGGTGGGCGGACTTGAGTTCATCGACGTCGCCCAGTCCGTAGGTCACGCCCACCGTTCGCATCCCAGCCGCCCGACCGGCGTAGACGTCTGTGGCCCGGTCCCCGACAGAGCAAAAGCTGTTGGGCGGGAGGTCAAATCGAGCCGCAATCAAATCGTGGCTTTCGGGATCGGGTTTCTGCCTGCGGACCGACTCCGGTCCGATGACGATCTTGAAGAGACCGGCAAGTCCCAGACCGGACAGAATCTTTCGGGTAAAGGTCTCTGGTTTGTTCGACACGACCGCCAGGTGCAGTCCCGACAGCCGGGACAGTTCCTCCCGAACGCCGTCATAGAGGCGGGTGGAATCAAGGCAATGGTCATCGTAATACGGCCGAAAATCCCCTGCCGCGTTCTGTATCTCCGAGGCGTCTACCGTCCCCAGCGTGCGGGACAGAAGTTTGGGCAGACCGTCCCCCACACACTTTCGGAGTTCCTCTTCGGAAAGGGGTCGGCGGCCGCGCAGATCAAGAACATGATTGACGGCAGCCGTGAGGTCCGTCAGCGAGTTTACCAGTGTCCCATCCAGATCAAAAATCACCGCCCGGATATGACGCGTACGTTCAGCCATCCCATTCCGAGAAATACCATGACAGCCCTGAGTTGAAAAGCGGAAAAATGAGAAAATGGTGAGAAAATGAGAAATTGGGGACGTTGATTGACAAATTGACAAGTTCTGAGCACCTACAGAGGGGACCGAGGCCGACGTATAGAGATGAATTCTCATTTTCTGCTCATCTCCAATGAGATGCTCCGCTTCATTTGTCAATTTGTCAATCAACGTCCCCATTTTGGCCACCATTTTGGCCATTTTGGCATTTTGGCCCATTTTGGGCATTTTGGGCTTTGGGGTGGCCCTTTGGCTAGTTGCGGGCGGTCTGCTAGGGTGTGGGTATGGATCTGCTGGAGGGGCTGAAGACGATCAAGCTGGGGCTGGCTGACATCTATCGGAGTCGATTCGAACGGCATCAGACTGAGTCGGTCGGCAAAGCGGCGACGGAACGTATTCAATCCCTCCGGCACCACCCGCTGTTTGCCGAAGCGGGCGGATGCGTGGCCCGGTTTGAAGAGAACCTCCAGGCAATGACACGCGCTGATCCACCCGTACGGGAGGATATGTTCTGGCATACGTTGAACGCGTTTTCAGATTTGTGCCGCCTCACACTCGAATCGGACATTCAATACCTTCCCGGCGTGGGGCCGGTGCGCGCGGAGCAGTTTCGAAAAAAAAATATCCATACGATTCAGGATCTGCTCCTCAGCCCGCCCAGAGATTATCAGGACCGAAGACACCTGATTGAGCCAGGCTTTGATCAGGTCGGCCGGACCGTTACGATTTTTTCCTGCGTGCAGTCCGTCCAGGTGGTGCGACCCCGGTACCGCGGGGGTCAGGCCCGGCTGGAGCTTCTGGTGCGATGTTTTCCGGTCGCGGCAGATGCCCGGCCGAAAGGTCAGGAAAGCCTCCTAGGGGAATCAGAAACCGATGGGCTGGAAGCATCGGGGAAAGTTGTGATTGTTGTCGTATTTTTCGGGCAGGCCTATCTGGAAAAAGTGTTCAAGATCGAAGACAGGGTTTTCTTCAATGGGAAACTGGAAACATTTCGCGGGCGACTGCAGATGGCCAATCCCGATTTTGAGATCGATCGGGATGTTGCGGATACGACGTCGGACGCGACGTCGGACAGCTGCCGACCGCCGTCGCTTGGCGTCATTCCGGTCTATTCACTTACGGAGGGCTTGGGCCAGCGAAGCTACCGGCGGCTGATATTCCGGGCGATCCGGGATTACGCGGACCTCTGCATCGATCCCATTCCCCTAAAGGCGCGGGAATCGAACCGACTCCCGCCGGTGGGGATTGCTGTCCGGCACTTGCATTTTCCGGCGACACCGGAGGAGGCCGGGCTGGCCCGGCGGAGATTTCTGCTGGAGGAACTGCTCCTGTATCAGATGGTCCTTCTCTTCACCCGGTCAGAATTCAAGAAGATCCAAAAAGAACGCGAGTACACGCGATCGACGACCGGAGGGAATGCTCGCGGCGGGACGGGAGGATCACCACGCCCGACGCGGGAGGATCTGGTCGAAAGATTTTTAATCAGGTTTCAGGGGAAGCTGACCCGCGCGCAAGAAAAAGCCTGGGGCGAGATCCGCGCCGATCTGGACCGGCCGGAGATGATGAACCGGCTGCTGTTCGGGGAAGTCGGATCGGGCAAGACGCTGGTGGCGGAGCTGGCATGTCTGCATGTGGTATCCGCGGGGTTTCAGGCGGCGATCCTGGCGCCGACCGAGGTTCTTGCGGAGCAGCATTTCGAGACGTTCGGCCGGGACCTCCGGCCGCTCGGGGTTGAGGTCGGTCTACTGAAGGGCGGCATCACCGCAGCAAAAAAGCGGGGTCTCAAAAAATCCATCGCTGACGGCAGTCTCGATGTGGTTGTCGGGACACACGCCCTGATCCGGGAGGACGTGACATTCAGGACGCCCGCGCTTTTTGTGATCGACGAGCAGCACCGATTCGGTGTTGTGCAGCGCGGCGCGCTGGTGGAAAAAGGATTTTATCCGGACATTCTGGTCATGAGCGCGACCCCGATCCCCCGGACTCTCCAGATGACGCTTCTCGGAGATCTCGACATGTCGTTTCTGGATGAGCGGCCTGCGCACGCCGCGCCGCTGCCGCAAACAGAGCTGACAGCCGACACGCCCGCGAACCGGGCTGTCGTGCGACAGATCCTTTTGCAGGCGTTGTCAGAGAATGACCAGGTCTATGTGATCTATCCGATCATTGAGGAATCCGAGAAGCTGGACCTGCGCGCGGCGATTGTCCATCGGGACCGGATTGAAAAGGCATTTCCGAAATCGCGGGTGGGGCTGCTGCACGGGAGAATGAGTGGAGAGGAAAAGGAGGGCGTTTTTCGAAAGTTCCGGAATGGGCGGATCGACATTCTGGTTTCGACGACCGTTATCGAGGTCGGGATCGACGTGCCGAGGGCGAACCTGATTGTGATCGAAAACGCGGAGCGATTCGGCCTTTCCCAGCTGCACCAGCTCAGGGGCCGGGTCGGCCGGCATCAGAAGCAGGGGCGGTGCATCGCCATCTACTCTCCCCGTGTTTCGGCCGAGACGCTTGAGCGGCTGCAAGTTTTCGCAGACACGCAGGACGGAACGAAACTGGCCGAAGAGGACCTGCGCCTTCGAGGCGGCGGAGAACTCTTCGGCACCCGCCAGTGGGGACTGCCTGATTTTCGATTTGCCGACGCGCTCCGGGATACGGACGCGGTCCTAACCGCCCGTCGACTGGCCGAGGGAATTCTGGCGGACGATCCGTTTCTCATGAAACACGATCACCAGACGATGCGTCAGGCGATGATTGACCGATACCAGGGCCGGCTGTCCATGGGTCGGGTCAGCTAAGGGTTACGGTCGCCGCGTTGAGAATTCTGCACGGTCGCTGGCGGGGCCGGTCCGTGACGGTTCCGAAGGGCATACGGCCGATGACGGAACTGATCAAGCAGGCGCTGTTTCAGGTGATCGGGGACGTGACCGGATTTACCGTCGCGGATTTGTTCGCCGGATCCGGCCAGATCGGGATCGAGGCGCTTTCCCGCGGAGCCTCGTTTGCGGCATTTGTGGAATCGAACCGCGCAAACGCGGAGACGATTCGCGCGACGCTCCGGAATCTCGCCGCCGCGCCCGATACCGCAAGGGTCCTTCCGATGGAGGCGCTCGTCTACCTGAAAAAGACACGTTCATCCTTCGATTTGATTTTCGCCGATCCTCCCTACGAGCACGGCCAGGCGGAGCCCGTGCTTCGGGCCGTCGCGGACAGCCTGAGTCTGCTGGCGCGCGGCGGGCTGTTTATTTTGAGGCACACCAAGCACGAGTCGGTTGATCCCGTGGCCGCCGGGTCCCTTGAGCCGGTCTTTTCCCGATGCTACGGTGACGCCGTTTTATTGATCTACAGGAGACCCCAGGAGGTTGAGGATGGACGTTCTGTATCCCGGTAGTTTCGATCCGATCACGTACGGTCATGTCGATCTGATCCGCCGCCTGTCGCGGCGGTTTTCGAAAGTCCACATCGCGGTGCTGGCGAATCCCAACAAGCAGAGCTGGTTTGACGTCGACGAGAGACTAGACCTGATCCGCCGAACGGTCCGCGGAATCGCCAACGTCCGCATCAAATCCTACCGCGGTCTGCTTGTGAATTACGCCCGCGCCATCCGTGTGTCCATCGTCGTCCGGGGCCTCCGGGCGGTATCCGACTTTGACGCCGAATTCAAAATGTCTCTCGCCAACAAGGACATGGCGCCGGAGGTCGAGACCCTGTTTATGCTGACCGACAAGCGATTCGCGTTTTTGTCTTCCAGCCTTGTCAAAGAGATCGCCCTTTACGGAGGCAAGATCAATTCCTTCGTTCCGCCGCCGGTCGTGCGGGCGCTGCGCGCGAAAGTATCCGAGATGCGCCGGACGGGGATGAGCCTCTGACCATGTTTCTCGACACCATTCGCTGGCGCGCGGCCTCTCTCAAAAAAACAATCGTACTCCCGGAAGGATCGGATGGGCGGGTTCTCAAAGCCGCTGAGATGGCGGCACAGCGCTCGACGGTCGGACGCATCATCCTGCTTGGCGAGAAGGATGCCGTGCGCGTGGCGGCGCGGGAAGCGGGTGTGAATCTGTCCCAGGTCGAGGTGGTCGATCCCAAAACGGATCCGCGGCGCCCGGGGCTGGCTGCGGCGCTCCACAGCCGCCGGAGGCAGAAGGGGATGACCGAAGAGGAAGCGGTCAAGGCAACCGAGGACCCTTTCCTTTTTGGAGCGTTGCTTCTTGCCGGCGGCGCTGCGGACGGGATGGTGGGTGGCTGTTCGGTTCCGACGGCCCATGTGATCCGGGCGGGTCTCTGGTGTGTCGGATGCGCGTCGAATGTGCAGACCGTGTCGTCTTTTTTTGTGATGATCCATCCCGATCCGACGTTCGGCCAGAAGGGCATTCTCCTGTTTGCAGACTGCGCCGTCGTGATTGACCCGACGCCGGACCAGCTCTGCGATATCGCCGTTTCCACCGTCCGGTCCGCCGGGGCGTTGATGCCGGAGTTTCCGGCGCGTGTCGCGTTTCTATCCTTTTCGACAAAAGGTTCGGCCGAGCACGACCGCGTGACCAAGGTCCGCCGCGCTCTGGACCGGTTCCAGGCTCTGTGCGCCGACATCCCCGCCGACGGCGAGTTGCAGCTGGACGCGGCGATCATTCCGAAAGTCGGCCAGTCGAAATCACCGGGCAGTTCCGTGGCGGGCCGGGCAACGATTCTTATTTTTCCGGATCTGGACAGCGGCAACATCGGCTACAAGCTGACCCAGCGATTGGGCGGCGCCCAGGCCTACGGGCCGATCCTGCAGGGAATGGCCAAGCCGATCAACGATCTGTCGCGGGGTGCGGCGGCGGAGGACATCGAAGCCGTCATCGCTCTGACGGCCTGTCAGTGCCGGGCGGCATGACGATGGATCTCCGACGATGCGAGTGGTGCGGCGTTGCGAAGCCGGAGATGCCGGTCTATCCGGCTGAAACCCGGCGCGCCGTTTTGATGGATCCTTTTGAGAAAAAAGAGCCGCAGTTTTTCGCCTGTTCAGATGAGTGCCGGCAGATGAGCACGGACTATTATTCCCGATACCGACAGTTCGTGGCCCGTTGGGCGGGCGCGTTTCTCGGGATATTCGCCATCGGATTTTTAAGCGCCTGGACCGCCGACTTTGGGATATTCCGCTGGGTGATGCCGGGCAGCATCATCCTGGCGGGTCTATGGCTGGTTCGATATCCGTATTACAACAATTTTCAGAGGACCGATGATGGCAGCCTCAAAATGTCGCTTCAGAGATCCCTCCGGGTCGGCCGGATCGTCGGGGTGGTTTTTGTGATTCTGGGATCTCTGCTCTGTTTCGCGAATCTCTTCTTACCTCCCGGATTCGAGTAGGCGATTTAAAAAGTCCGCCGGGGCATCCCAGAACCGCCGGCCGGCGACGTCGGGAAGATCGTTATGGCGGCCGCCATCGATCCACCAGGCTTCTTTCGGATCCGGAGCTTTGTCGAACAGCCGCCGGCCCATCTGTACCGGGACGATCTCATCCGCCGTTCCGTGCAGGATAAAGACCGGCGATCGCAGACGCGCGATCTTCGACTCGTTGTCAAACTGAAAATTCCGAACCATCCACTCCTGACTCAAACCGTAGTGGAAGCCCGACATGTCAAGCAGGCTCGTAAAGGGCGCGATGAGCACCACCGCGCCGACTTGCTCCCGCAACGCCAGATCAATCGCGGGAGCGCAGCCGATCGATTCTCCATAGAGAACAATCCGGCCGGCCGGCAGGCCCTGGACGTCCCGGAGCCATTGGTATGCGGCAAGCGCGTCATCGGCAAGGTCGGATTCCATCCGAATCGTTCCCGTGCTGAGTCCATAGCCGCGATAATCGAGCAGGAAGCATCCGTATCCGCGGTCGGCCCAACCTTTGGCGATGAAAAGCCGGTGAGAAATGTTTCCGGCATTCCCGTGCAGGTACAAAAGGACCGGCCGGCCCGGACGGGGCGGGACAAACCAGCAAAAGAGATTCGCGGAAGCATCCGGATTGATCGTTACCGTATCGGCCTGCAGATTGAACTCGGCCGGCTGAAAATCCAGCCTCGATGAAGGAAAAAATATCATGGATTTTACCCAACGGTCTGTCCACACGCCCGAACACCCCCCAAGGACCAGGAAGATCAGCGCGGCCGCCGCCCGCATGGGGCCGGCTCTTCGGCCAGTCCTTCGGCTGGCAGTCAATCAGCGTTTCATTGATATCGCGCTCTGTACCAGTTCATCGGCTGCGCGGATGGCTCGGCTGTTGAATTGGAACGCGCGCTGGAAAAAAATGAGGTCGGACAACTCATCGGCGAGCTGGGAGTTGGAATACTCCAATGTCTTGGGAGAGATCGACGCGATGCCCGGTGTCATCTCGTCGATGGATTTCAGTGTCGCGGCCCCGGACGCGGCCGTCTCGAAAAACGACGTATCGCCGGCGCGAGACAGCCCCCCGTTGTTTCCGAATCGGGCCAGCACCACCTGCGCCAGATTTCTTTCCCGGCCGTTGCTGAAGACTCCCAGCAATATCCCGCGATCGGTAAATTCCAGCCGCGTCAAAAATCCCTCCACATTGCCGTCCACGCTCGTCACCGACAACGCGTCGGGCCCGTCAACCTGTTTGACGTCCGTCAGGGTTGAGGTGATCTCCAGGTTATCGAGCTGTGAATTCGGTTTGAACGTTATGGCCGGGATGCCCGAATCCGTCAGAAAGTGACCGTTCCCGTCGAATCGGGCATTACCCTGGTACCGTTTGGTCCCGGCCGTCGCCGACTCGTTCGTAAACGTGCTCCCGTCAAATTTGTAATCCACCAGAAACTTCGTCAGGCTGGTCATCTTTGCGGAAAATGCCGGCGAAAACGTGACCCGGTTGTCCTTGGTGTTGTAATCGCCCACCGTCGAATCGAGCGACACCGTTCCGGCCGCCGTAGGCGCCGAGCCCGTGGTAAAGACGAGACCGGGGACGATTTCATTGCCGTTGGCCAAGGAGTAGGTCGTGTTCGGTTTGATGACGCCCGCCGCGAACGTACCGCTGTCAGCGGTCTGGTTCTGGGCCTGCGGTGTGAACGTCCAGCTGCCGCTGCCATCGGCGTTGATGGTCATGCCGATTCGGCCGCTCAAATCCTGTTTCCAGTAGGAACCCCGGACAGACGCGGCATCGAGATTGCTGCCGCTGTCGGCCAGGACGGTTGAGAAGGCCTGTCGAAGGATGGTGTTGTCGGGAACGCGCCGTAACGTGATCTGATTGCGGTCGATATTGCCATAGGTATCGATTTTTTTCTGGCCATTGGAATAGGAGGTGATTGCAGTATCGGCGAACTCCTCGGTAGTCTGACCCGCAACCATGAATCCGTACTCATTCTGTTGAATTTTTTTAAATACTGTGATGAGGGTGTGCTGGGTGTTGGGCGAGCTGTCATCGTAGAGCGCGCCGACCGCCCCGGTCGTATCGTCGGCGTGTTTTGTCTTGAACGTCAGCGTTCCGGCCGAGAGCGCGGTGGACGCCTGTTTCTTGAGGGTGATCCCCGGGATGAGGGTACCCAGAGCGCTGTCGGCCGTCGCGAATGTGCCGGACCCGGACTCGCTGATAAAATTCCTCCCATCTGGAACAAACGACCAGGACACCGCGCCGCTCGACCCCGTCGTGACCGTCACCGTCCCGTCCTCCCGGTTCCCCAGGTAAACGCCCTGGATGGAATTGATATTCGTCGTGTTCTTCGTGACATCGTAGGGACCCACCAGCGCGGAAAATGACCCCGCGGTCAGAGTGACGTCGTTGAGCCGGAACGTGATTCCCGGAATAAACGTATGCAGCCGATTGGCCTTGACGGTCTCGGACGAAAAACTCTTGAAGTTTTCATCGTCCGGCACCGTCTGGCCGAGTTTCAGGAATTTCCACGATCCCGAACCGTCGCTGTTCCAATCCACCGTCAGCACGCCCCGATCCTGATTGGCGTTGTATTTCCCGTCCACAAACGCCAGCTGGCCGATCGAGCTGTCCTTAAGAAGCGACAGCCGCTGAGCCGGCGCCGACGCGTCGATGCTGCCCCGCACGTTGTAGGTCTTGGTCTCCTGCGCCGGGTCCTTGGCGTTTGGATCAAGGGAGAGATCCACGAGCTGCGTTTGAATGACGCCTTCGTTGTTGGCCAGATATCCCTGGACCGTTCTCCGGCTTGCCGGATCGATCAGTCTCGGAAGGGTCGTGTACGTCGGCTGTTCCCGAAGGTGAACCACCTGTCCGCCCGAGGTGAAGGGGTTGCCGCTTCCGGCGTCCGTGATGCCGGCGTCGAATGTAAAATTCCCGGCGCGCGTGTAGAGAGTCTGAAACGCCGCCGGCAGCCTCACGTCCTTGAGCACGAAAAAACCGTCGCCCAGAACCGCCAGATCCGAAAAGGTCCCGGCCTGTTTGAGTTCGCCCTGATTGAAAAGCGTATCGATCGCGGAAAGGTCCGAACCATGCCCCGTTTGAATCCCGTTCGCCGTCTCCGTCGCCACACGGTCCACGCGCGAAAACAGATCGGAAAAAACCGGCCGCTGGGCCCGGTATCCGACCGTGTTGATATTGGCGATATTGTTCGCGAGCGTATCAATTCCCTGTTGCTGATTGAGCGCCCCGTTATACCCGATGAAGATGGCCCGATCCACCATACATCCCCTTGATCGGCACAACCAACCACCGTTCTTTACCTCCGGAAAAATCTTTTGAAATCCTAAACCCGGCCTTCCCGCATGCCGATACGACAAGAAGATCGGGAGGGTGTATTCCCCCGTCAGATCATGTCGCGAGAGGAAGGCCGATGAAGCAGTTGTTCAAAAAGAGTTTGGTCGGATTAGCCTGTCTGGCGGCCATTTTCCTGTTCAACTATTTCGTCCGGTTCGACGTGTCCTGGCGGGTCAAGAGCGTGGAGGCGCGGGCGGACCGCGCGGGGCCGACTTCGACAACAATCCATTTTGAGGAAACCCGGCCGGTCGTGAATATGCAAGAGGAAACGTACATTCTGTATTCGGATCTGGATGGCGACGGGGATCTGGACATCGCGTACACAACGAATAGCCCGATCCGCTTTATCGAAAACAAGACTATCGAACGACAGAAAAATTAGCGTGTCTCCATAAACTCAGCCGCGGGGAAGGGGGAGGGGCATGGCCAAACGAAAAGATGAGACCCCATCGTGTGGGTGGGCTACCGTACCGTCATGCAAACCAGCTTCGGGGGTGGCCCACCCTTTTTTTTATTTGCCTACCCGTTTGAGCTTAAGTAAGATGCCGGGAGGTGAAGTCTAAGCTGAAACCGGCAACAGCCATTTCCTTTCTGACGGCGGCGGCGGTATTTCTCGTCTCGCCGACCGAATCCTGGGCGGTCGCGCTTCTAAGGGCATTGATGGCCTTTGCGGCGATCTTCCTCTGGTCGTCCCTCGGTCTCATCATTCTCTCCAAGATCGCCTCCAAGGGAGGCGCATCCGCCTCAGGTTCCGGAGACATTCCGCAACCGACGGGATCGGGCGAGGGGCGATTTGTGGATTTAAGCAAGACCTCACTGGATCGGGCCAAACTCATGGACATGTTGCGGTAGCGGCCGGCGCGGGGGAATGAGGGAGAACCATGGAAGCTGAGGATATCAAGAAAATGGCGGCGCGCCTGAGCTGCTCCGAATCGGATGTATCGCTGGCGCTGAAAGCGGCGAAAAGCGACGTGGCCGAGGCGGAGAAACTTCTGCTCAAGAACATCCATATTGTGAAGGGCTGCTACTCGGCCAAGACCAACCGGCTGCACGGCGGAATCATCTTCATGTTCGACATGGCCGACAAAAAAATCCGCCGGGCGCGCGCCATTGCCTCTTACGATTCGTATCTCGGCGCCATTCCTCTCAATCAGCCCTGGAACCAGATCGAGGAAAAAATCTTCGATGCCGAATTGAAACAAAACGTTGTCCCGGCCATCTCGCGCGACCTGGCGGCGGAAATTGAGTTCTCACTCCAGGAAAGCCTTGACGACACGGCAGCGCTTATCACTCGGGCCAATATGGATGAGATTGGCACGAGACTGCGCCGCATCGTCTGTCAGTGTCTGGGCGACGCGGATGTTGAAATGAATTGCGAAATGGAAAAAATGACGAAGCTGGCGTTGAAAATCCATGACAAGGAAATATCTCCGGATGGCGCGGACGGCACGGCGGTCCCGGCTGGTGCGGCGGCCGCCGGGGAAGGCGCCGCCGCAGGGACCGGGACGGCAACCGGAATGACCGGCGAGTCCACCGGCATCAGTCTGATTCTAAAAACCGACGTCATCCTTTCCCCGGTGACCGGCGTGCCGGTCACCAGCATCAATCCCGGGGATCTGATTCTGCTCAAAATCACCGACCAGCGGCCCCAGGCGGCATACATTGCGAATCTCCTCAAAGCCAACGAGGGCGGCCGGATGCTGCCCGTGCGCGTACCGGTGCGAAAAATAGACCGGAGCGAAAGCAACCGGCTGGTGATCACCACCGAATTTGGGCCAGGCGTTTTTGGCCGGACGGTGGTGCAGGAGGGACTCAAAATCAAAGTCGTCGCGGATGATACCCCCGCGGCGGAGAAAGTGAAGCTGCCTGTGATGCAGATGATACTGATTTTCGGAACGGCGTTTCTCGTCCTCGTCCTCCTGCTCTTCGCCGTTTACAACTTCATCGCGCTCTAACAGGCCGGCCACCCATGAGACCTTATCCACCGAGACGAAAAATGGAAACGATCACGATGACGGAGGATGAGGAGAACAAGCTCTGGGTCAAGTATAAAAAAACGGGCGATCTGGAGAGCCGTAACCGGCTCCTGCTCTTTTTCGCGCCGATCGTCAAATTCATCGCCGGCCGGATGGCCATGAACATGCCCCCCAATGTCGAATACGAGGATCTCGTCGGATACGGCACTCTGGGACTCATCGACGCCATCGACAAATTCGATCTGTCCAAGGGCAACAAATTCAAAACCTACGCCAACTCCCGAATCCGCGGCGCAATTCTCGATGAACTCCGCGCGTCCGACTGGATCCCGCGGTCGGTCCGCAAGAAGGCTCGGGACATCGAGCGGGTCATTCAGGGACTCGAATCCCGGCTGGGCCGGCCGGCGAGCGATGAGGAAATCGCCAAGGCGCTTGATCTGTCGTTTCAGGAATACGCTGAATTGCTTTCTCAGATCAGCGGCACCGCCATGTTGTCCCTCAACGATGTCTGGTACATCGGCAAGGACGACGATGAAATCACCGTGGGCGATCAGGTGGAGGATCTGGAGAGCGTCACGCCCGATCTGCAGATCGAGCGGGACGAGGCCAAATCCACGTTGAAAGACATCATCATGAAACTACCGGAACGGGAAAAACAGGTGATCTTTCTCTATTACTATGAAGAATTGACCTTGAAGGAAATCGGCGAGGTTCTGAACGTGACGGAGTCGCGCGTCTCCCAGATTCACACCCAGTGCGTGCTGCGCCTGCGATCCCGGCTCGCCAAGGAACGGGAAATCTTCGGCAGCCTCTGATTGCCACAAATGCCCACAGCCCGGTTTGACGTCGTCAACCCCTACCTCGACGCCTATCTCACTCAACGTCTCTGTTCCAAGGATGATCCGGTGCTGCTGGAGATGGAGGCCCGCGCGATTGAAACAAATTTCCCCATCGTCGGCCCCCAGGTTGGCCGGCTCATCCAGTTCCTCACTCTCCTTCGCAACGCACGCGTCGTCTTCGAACTCGGCTCCGGTTTCGGATACTCCACCCTCTGGTTTGCCAGATCGGTTGGCCGGGATGGGATGGTGCATCATACGGACCGGTCGGAGGAGAACCGGCAGAAGGCTCGCGGGTATTTGACGCGCGCGGGGGTGATTGACCGTGTGCAGTTCCACTCAGGGGACGCGCTGGCGGCGTTTGAGTCCAGCGGCGTATCGCCGGACATCCTGTTTATGGATATCGACAAGGAGCAGTATCCCGACGCGTATGGCCTCTTCAAAGACCGCATGAAAAATGGGGCGCTGGTCATTGTCGACAATCTCCTCTGGGACGGACGGGTGATCGACATGGACAACACGGAGCCCAGCACCCTGGGCGTTAAACGATATACCGACCTCATTCTGGCTGATCATCGATTCGTAACGACGATCGTCCCTGTCCGTGACGGCGTGGGTCTCAGCCTGAAAATTTCAGATTAGGGAGCGCTCGATTGGATATTTCGCTTTTGGGGTTTGGCGGCCTGACGCAGATAAACAATCTGCATCCCGTATTTGTTCATTTCCCTGTGGCGATTCTCCCCGTTTCGTCTCTCTTCTATGCCATCGGACTCGCCCGTTCTTCAACTCTCGCCTTTTTCGCCGGGCGCGCCTGTCTTGGACTTGCAGCCGCCGGGGCGGCTGTCGCGGTCTACACCGGCCTTCGAGCGGAACACGCCATTGTTCATAACGACGCGATTCACCGCATCATGGAGATGCACGAAATCCTGGGATTTGGAGTCCTCGGATCATCCCTTGGGCTGTTGGGGTGGAGCGCTGTAAAGAGAGACCATCGTCCCCCGGTCCCGGGCTTGTTCGTGGCGATCCTGGGGTGCGCCGCTCTTCTGGTGCTTCAAACCGCCGATTTGGGCGGCCGGATGGTTTTTGTTGAAGGCGCCGGGGTCAGGGCGGCCGAATCGATTGTATCGGCCGGCCACGCGCATGGGACAACCGGCCCGGACGTGTTGTCCGCCCCGACAGCGGACTCCCCGCCGGCCGGCCACGGGGTGGAATCGAAGGACCAGTCGCATTCAATCAAGCGACACACCCACGATCACGGCAGCCACACCCATTAGAGACTCCTCAGGCCTGCGAACCCCCTTTTAGATATCCGTTTATTCGGTGGCGGACTCTGGCCATGCGGATGCGTTTGTAGGCCGACCAGTCGGCCGACAGGGATTCAATCCCGCAAAGCGGGCTGGCGCGGCCCCGCGCGGTGGCTTCAAAATTCTGAAGGATCCCCGCGTAATGGTTCGGCCCGAAGGGCGGAATCTCGGATACAAACCGGGTGCCGTCCGATCCCTCCATCCGGACTGTCAGGGGGCCGGGTCGAAGTCGGAGGTCGGCGGTGTGACCTGAGGAAAATTCCAGCCGGACATCGGATGCGGATGCGTCGATTCGCCTAAGAGGAGTATCGCCCAGCAGAAAGTGGGCCAGGTCCGTTAAATGATAAAGCGAATGAAAGGTCGCTTCCAATTTCCATCCGACGCGTTTTTCCCGGGCGACGACCGCCATCGGTTGGATTTCCGCCAGGCCCCGGATGTGATACCCCGTCATAAACGCGGGCTGACCGCCGGACTCCACCGCCCGGCGAATTCCGCGAAGGTCCCCATCAGACAGCACCGCCGGACACTCGCAGTACACGTGCAGTCCGGCCGACAGGCAGAGACTGGACACTTGCGCCAGAATCGACGTCGGGACTGAAATTACCGCCGCCTGGATTTCCGGGTTGGACAATAGATCGCTTAATTCGCCCGTTTGCGGGTAATCCGCGCCCGGGTCGGTTCTGCGGGTCACGGCCAGTTTGAGAGATAATCCCAACTCTTCGCGGATCGCCGGCACCAGCCGGCTTCGAGCATGCCGGCCCATCCCGACGATGGCGATCCGGACCGGCTCCCCGTCCCGAATCGGCTCCCGGCTGATCCGGGACGGCGCCCGGCGCAGCCTGTATATAATATAGAGAGGCCAACGCCTTTCCTGGGTCAACGCAAGGGCCTTGATCCACATGCCGGTCTACTCGCCGTACATGCGGGACGACCAGCCGACGGTCTTATTCAGCCGCTTGGAGAGAAATTCGACCTCCCGTTCCACTGTCGATTTGTCCGAATCGGTGTACAGCAGGATCGGGGGCTTGCCCTCTACCCGAAGCTCCACCTCGTAAGCGCTGCTGTAGTCGGACCCTGCGGCCGCGTCGTCTCCGGCTTCCACACAAATCGAAATGCCGTCATATTCCGAAAGCCGGGTCCGGCGGGATTTGGGTATGAAA